>NZ_JBEYJU010000086.1:0-40774 GCF_040703965.1 Streptomyces sp. NPDC006655
GCTCCTCGGGAGCCAGCTCGTAGAGGTCCTTGTCGATCGGCTCGGCCGGCTCGATCTTGTTCTTGATGCCGTCCAGGCCCGCGAGCAGCAGGGCCACGTCGGTGATCGTGTCGATCCCGATCAGATCGAGCAGCGCGAGCGGACCCATGGGATGTCCGCAGCCCAGCACCATTCCCCGGTCGATGTCGTCGGCGTCGGCGATGCCCTGGTCGTACATCCTGACCGCCGCCATCAGATACGGCACGAGCAGGGCGTTGACCACGAACCCGCTTCGGTCCGCGGCGCGGATCACCTCCTTGCCGAGGGTGTCCCTGGCGAAGGACTCGGCCGACGCGGCGCACTGGTGCGAGGTGCGGTCCGTCACCACCACCTCGACCAGGGGCATCAGCGGTACGGGATTGAAGAAGTGCATTCCCACCACGGACCCAGCTCTACCGGTGGCCTCCGCCAGATCCCCGACCAGCAGGCTGGAGGTCGTCGAGGCCAGGACGGCCGTGGGATCGGCCAGCACCCCGTCCACCGCCTTGAACACCCGTCGTTTCACATCGAGTCTCTCGGCCACGGCCTCCACGACGAACTGCCGGTCCGCGAGGTCCTCGACATCGGCGGTGACCCGCAACCGGGCCATGGCCACCGCCTGTTCCGGCACCGTCATCCGGCCCTTGGCCACCGCGCGGGCGAACGCGGCCGTCAGCCGTCCGATCGCGTCCTCGATCCGGTGCGGGGCGGAGACCAGGACCGTCACCTCCACCCCGGCGCGCAGACTCACCTCGGCAATGCCGGCGCCCATCGTGCCGCAACCGATCACGCCCAGTCGTTCCACCGTCGTCCTCATCGGGTCCCGCCCTCGGTCACGATCCAGCGCAGCAGGGCGGCACCGGCCGCCATACCCGCGCCGAAGCCCGTCAGGAGCACCAGTTCGCCGTCCCGCAGCACGCCGGAACGGTTGGCCGCGTCAAGTGCGACCGGCACCGACGCGCAACCGAGGTTGCCGCTGTGACGCAACGGCAGATGGGTGTCTGCCCGCACCAGACCACTGACCTTGGCCAGTTCCACCACGAGCCGGCCAATGGCCTGGTGCGGCACGAAGTGCCGCACGTCGGCCGGTTCGTAGCCGGAGCGCTTGAGCAGCCCGGCGATGAGGCCGGGGACGTTGTCCAGGACGAAGTCGCGCACCCCCCGGCCTTGCATGCTCAGCAGGTGGCCACCGTCCGCGACCGTCTCGACGGAGGCGGGACGGCGGCTGCCTCCGGCCGACATGCTGATCAGCTCGTGGGCCTCGGCCCGGCTCACCAACTCGACGTTGAGCAGGCCGCCTTCCGGATCGCCGGGCGCATGCGGGACGGAGCCGATGACCGCGGCCCCGGCTCCGTCCCCGAACAGAACACTGGTCGCCCGGTTGCCGAAGTCGATGAACCGGGTCCACACGTCGGTGCCGATGACCAGGACCTTCGTCGTCGGGTCCAGCGCCACGTACGCCCGGGCGATGGACAGGGCGGTGACGAACCCGGTGCAGGCGATGTTGACGTCGAAACAGGCGGCCCGGTGGGCGCCGAGCGCCAGTTGCACCAGTGACGCGGTGGAGGGGATCGGGGCGTCACCGGTCGTCGTGGCGACGATGATGAAGTCGATGCCGTCCGCGTCCAGTCCGGCCTGGTCCAAGGCGGCGCGTGCGGCGTGGACGGCGAGGTCGGACGCTGCCTCGTCCGGTGCCGCGTACCGCCGTTCGACGATGGCGGTCCTGTCGGCGATCCACTCGGCGGAGGCACCGGGTACCAGGGCCTCGATCTCCTCGTTGGTCACCACCCGTTCGGGCAGGTAGGAGCCGGTCCCCAGCACGGTTGTGACGTACTCCCGTTCCCTTTCCACGGTCACGCCGCCCGCGCGCTGTCGTGCGCGTACGCGCGCATCAGGGTCAGTCGGTCCTCGCCGATCCGGGCGCGCCGCTCGGGGTCGGTCACACCCAGGCCCGGACGGTCGGCCAGGCAGAGCACGCCCACTTTGCCGATGTGCTGGTTGAGCTGCACCAGCCGGGTCGCCGCGCCCGCCTCCTCCAGCGGGAACAGCGAGGTCAGTGCAGGCGTCAGCGATCCCTGGTCGAACAGTCGTGCGGTATCGACCTGTTCCTGGAGGTTCGCCACGTGGCTGCCGATGATGCGCTTGAGCCGCATCCACAGATAGCGATTGTCGAACCGGTGCTGGTAGCCGGTGCTCGAACCGCAGGTCACCACGGTGCCTCCGCGCCGCGCGAGGAACACCGAGATACCGAAGGTGGATTTGCCCACGTGGTCGAAGACGATGTGCGGATCCTCGCCCACGCCGTCACGGATGAGCCGGCCCAGCCGCTTTCCCTGCGCCACCGCGACCTCCGGCTCGTCGTCGGCGTCACCGCCGAAGTCGTGCTCCTCACGGTTGATCACCAGGTCACAGCCGAGGGCGCGCGCCGCTCGCGCCTTCTCCTCGGAGCCGACGACTCCGACAGCGATGCCGCCGCCGTTCTTCACCAACTGAACGGCATAGGCTCCCAGTCCGCCGGACGCGCCCCAGATCAAGACCACGTCGCCCTGCTTCATCCGTGCGCCGCGGTCGCTGACCAGCATCCGGTACGCGGTTCCGGCACAGGCCGGGACCGAGGCGGCCTCCTCCCAGCTCAGGTGTGCCGGCTTCGGGATCAACTGGCTGGCCCGGGCGATGGTGTAGTGGGCGAGGCCGCCGTAGTTGGTCTCGAAGCCCCAGGCGAGCTGGTTCTCGCTGAGCATCCCGTCGGCCTGGACGGACGCCTCCTGGTCCTCGACACAAGCCGCGTTGACCAGCGCGTGGTCACCGACCCGCCAGCGCCGGACGCCGGAACCGACGCGGACGATCACTCCGGCGGCGTCCGAGCCGAGGACATGGAAGGGCTGGTCATGCCGCTTCGCCCAGCCGCCCTGGCGACCGTAGGCCTGGAGGAAGCCGAAGGTCGACAACGGTTCGAAGGTCGCGGACCAGACCGTGTTGTAGTTGATGGAGCTGGCCATGACGGCTATCAGCACCTCGTCGGGGGCGAGTTCCGGCATCGGCACCGTGCCCACGTGGAGGGTCTTGCGCACGTCGCGGTCGCCTTCGATCCCCTCGAAGGTCTTCTCGTCCTCGATCCGCAGGTGCGCGGCGAGGAACTCCGCCGGTACTTCCGCGGCGGCCAGTTCCTGCGGGCCGGCACCGGCACGTACTGCATCGGAGAGTGACATCATCGGGCTCCTCGTCAAGCCATGTGAGACTGGTGAAACGACCGGGTTTTCCGTGTCGGGCTCGGCCCTCACCCCGCGTACAGGACCCATCTGCTGCCGTCTACGGGCGTCGAGGGGGCGGCGCGCTCATCGCGGACTCCCGGGTACCCGGAGTGCCGCGCGTCGTCGACGACCATGGCCCAGCGATGTCCGCGCCGGCGGCGCGCCGGTCCGGCGTCGGCCTGGTCATCGGACCGCGCCGGTTACGTGCAATAGGGCTCGGGCCGCCAGGCGGTAGCCGAACGCGCCGAGGCCCACCACGACGCCGGAGGCCAACGGCGCGATGATCGATTCGTGCCGGAACTGCTCCCGTGCCCACACGTTGCTGAGGTGTACCTCGATCCACGGGTGCTCGTAGCTCGCGAGTGCGTCCCGCAGGCTCCAGCCGGCGATCATCAGGGCGCCGGGGTTGACCACGGCGCCGACGCTGTCGGGCCCGTGCTCGTGGACAGCGCTCACCAGATCGCCCTCCGACTCCCGTTGGAGGGACAGCACCTTCCAGCCCTGCCCGCTCACCTCGTCGGCGACCGCCTGCTCGATGTCGGCCAGAGTGTCGGTGCCGTAGATCTCAGGCTCGCGGCGCCCCAGGATGCCGAGGTTGGGACCGTTCAGTAGGAGCATCGTGCTCATGTGTCACCTCGCCGTTCAAAGGTCCGAACCGCATCCGGTCCGTGGTCCAGGGCCCCAGCGGGGGCGGCTGTCTACGATCGCGTACGTCTGGTGTTCAGGACGCCGATGAACGCGCCGCCGAACCTGCCGGCGACGGCCACAGTCAGCACCACGGCGGCCGCGCCCAAGACTGGCCGAGCCAGAGACCTGGGGTCCATGCACAGGCCGGCGGTGGCTGAAGAAGATCAGTGCAGGGACGGCGAGGACCGCAATCCGCAGAGGCTCCGGCTTCGCCGGGTCCACCACACCGCTGGTGGCGATCACCGCGCCGCAGACGAAGCCGCCAAAGATGGCTTCAGGCCCCGTCACCTGGGTGGCCGCCGGGCTGAACAGAACCAGGGCGACGGCCGCGGCGACCGTGGGAACGGCGCTCTCGGAGCGGTCGGTCCACCGCAGTACAGCCCGTACCAGCGGGCGGCCGATCACCGCCGCGAAGAGCACCACGCCCACCGGGTAGAGGATGGAGGTGGCCATGACACCGGCGGTCAGCCCGACGGTGGGCATCGCTGAGACGACGGACAGCAGAAACCAGCCCGCCACGTCGTCCACCACCCCGGCCGCCAGGATCAGTGGCCCGATGTCTCGGAGGAGCAGGCCTGCGACGCTCGCTTTGGCCGCGGTGAGGCCGCGTCGACGGACCAGGGCGAAGTTCATCTCGGCTCCGGTGACGCCAACCAGCGACACGCCCGGTCGGCCGACCGCATCCGGCAGCTGCATCTGCGCTGCCTGTTGTGGCAGCCGCCGGCCGGAGAAGTCGGGCGGTAGCGGTTGCAGGAGGATCGGCCGGCAGGGACGCCCGCAAGCAGTTCGCCGGTGACCGCGGGCAGACCGAGGCGCATCGCCGGACGACCGAGGACGAGGGCGAGCAGGAGGAGGAACGCGACTTCGAGCGGACACCAGCAGGGCGTGGTGTCCGATGGCCGGCACGGGGGCGGCGAGGGGCATCTCGGCTTCTCTCCCGATGAAGGGTCGGGTTGGTCTGCAGGCCCGGAGGCCTCTCTTGTGACCTCCGGGCGAGAAGGAGCGGCGCGGTGTTCGATGCGTGCTTTCGCCGTGCGCTGCCGAGGTCTCGGAGCGGTGAGTCGGTGGTTCCTCGCCTGCACTTGGGGCAGCGGGGAGGCGTGTCCGGTGCCGCGACGTCGCGGAGGTCTTTCAGAACGGCCCCAGCCGCCGGGCCACCAGGCCGATGACCTCGGCCATGTGGTCTACGAGGAAGAAGTGGCCGCCCCGGAAGACCTCCGTTTCACACGCCCCGGTGGTGTGCTCGGCCCACGCCTCGGCCTCGTCAAGGGAGACCCGGGGGTCGCTGTCTCCGGTGAGCACGGTCACCGGGCAGTCGAGGCGTCGGTCGGCCTCGTGCCGGTACCGTTCGATGGCGGTGTAGTCACTGCGGATGGCCGGCAGGATCATCGCCAGCACCTCCGGGTCGCCGAGCAGCATCTCGTTGGTTCCGCTGAGCTTTCTGAGCTCGGCCACGACTTCGGCGTCGCTCCCCGTATGCACCCCTTCGTCGCCATAGCGGGACGGCGCCCGCCGACCGGACGCGAACAGCCGTACCGGCGCAGGCAGCCCGGAGTCCTGCATGCGCAGCGCCACCTCGTACGCGAGGACAGCGCCCATGCTGTGGCCGAACAGGGCCAGTGGCTTGTCGTCCAGGTGCCGCAGCGCGGCGAAGATCTGGTCCGCGAACTCGGGGACGTTGTCGATCCTCGGTTCGTGGAGCCGGGTCTGCCGACCTGGGTACTGGAGTGCCACCACCTCCACCGATGGGTGCAGCGCTTTGGACACCGGGAAGAAGAAGCTCGCAGAGCCGCCCGCGTAAGGAAAGCACGCGAGCCGCACACTGCTCTGCGGCGCGGGGTGCGAGACGCTCACCCATTTCTTGAACTGCGCCGTTGCTTGATGCATGCCGGACGAGCTCCTCGTGGTCGGTGAGGGAATACCGGAAGCCTAGGTTCGTGCAGGTGGAACCGCGTATCCCCAGATCTGATAGTCCCAAGTCCTCGAGCGGCCCGAACGCCGGTACGGATGGTTAGCCTTGTGCCGTTCCGATTCCGGCAGTTGTGCCTGCGCCAGCCACCCTGCGATGAGGGGTTTCCCGTGCTCGAGACGTCACCGCACAAACAGCCCGCCGGCGCGAGCCCCGAGACAGATGCGGACGTCATTGTCGTCGGCAATGGCCCAGTCGGAGCCACTCTCGGGATCCTGCTGGCACAGCGCGGCCGACAGACCATCGTCCTGGAACGGCGCCGCCGCCCCTACACCCTGCCCAGGGCGACCAGCTTCGACGGCGAGACGGCACGGCTGCTCTCCGGCTGCGGGGCTGGTCCGAGCCTAGGCCGGATCACCGAGCCCGCCACCGGTTACCAGTGGCATTCCGCCGACGGTCAGGTCCTCCTCGACATCGTCTTTCGTACAGAAGGCCCGTACGGGTGGCCCGACGCCAACACCATGCACCAGCCCGCCCTCGAGGAACTGCTGGCCTCGCGGGCGGCCGGGCTGCCCGGAGTGACTGTGGTACGGGGGCGCCAGGTGGTGGGAATCGAGGAGCAAGACGACCGGGTCGTGGTGACGGCCGAGGACGAGGACGGCACAGCCCAGACGTACACCGCGAGGTGGGTGGTGGGCTGTGACGGTTCCAACAGCTTCGTCCGGGACCTTCTGGACGTGCCGGTCACCGATCTCGGCTTCTCCTACGAGTGGCTGCTGTGCGATGTGCAGCTGCACGAGCCGGGCAAGTTCGATCCCACCAACGTCCAGATCTGTGACCCGGCCAGGCCTACTACCCTGGTCGGCAGCGGTCCGGGGCATCGACGCTGGGAGTTCATGCGGCTGCCCGGCGAGCGTGCCGCGGACTTGAACCGGGAGGAGACTGCCTGGCGGCTTCTCGCTCCCTACGGGGTGACCCCCGACAGGGCGACGCTGCTGCGCAGCACCACGTACATCTTCCAGTCCCGCTGGGCCGAGCAGTGGCGGGTCGGTCGGGTACTGCTGGCCGGGGACGCGGCCCATCTGATGCCGCCGTTCGCCGGGCAGGGCATGTGCTCGGGCATCCGCGACGTCGTCAACCTGGCGTGGAAGCTGGACCTGGTAGTGGGCGGCCTCGCCCCGGAGTCGCTTCTCGACACCTACACAGAGGAACGCCGCGCGCAGGTACACAAGTCGATTCTGTCCTCGGTCCAGCTGGGCCGGGTGATCTGCGTGACGGACCCCGTGGCTGCGGCCGAGCGCGATTCCACGATCCTGGCGGGCCGCCGCGGCCGCGGTCCGGCGCTCCCGGACCCGGCGTCGCCCCTCACAGAAGGGCTCCTTCACCGGAGAGTGGACGGGTCGCCCATATCCCCGGCGGGCGAGGTGGTCCCCCAGGGCCAGATACGCGGCCTCACAGGCACGGGCCTTTTCGATGATGTGGTCGGCCGCGGCTTCGTTCTGATGCTGGCAGAGGGCGGGGACGCATACCTCGACGCGGAGCAGTCGGCATTCCTCACGGATCTGGGTACGCACGTGGTGACGCTGCTCCCCGAGGACGGGACGCCGCAGAACATGTCGGTGGCCGACGTGGGCGGCGTCTACCGCACCTTCCTGGCTCGCCACGGGGCCGACGCGGTACTGGTCCGTCCGGACTACCACGTGTATGGGGCGGCCTCAGGCCCGGGGGCAGCGGCGGCGCTGGTGGACGACCTGCGGGCCCGGCTGAACTCCAGCCGTGGTTCGTGATCTCGATGGTGAGGGGCGCCGAGGCAACAGTCTCACAGCGTCGACCATCTGGCCGAGACCGCCCACGCCATCGGCTCCTTCTCCCTCTACCCGAGTTCCCCGCGACGGAGGGCGTCCCTCATCTCGCTGAGCTTCGCGGTCATCGCCGGGGTCTGCTCCTGCGGTTGTTCAGCGAGTCGGAGGGCATCGTCAATCTCGCTGAGCTTCGCCGAGGACAGCACGGCCGCCCGCTCGATCAGGTCATCCCGTGACACGGTGGTCAGCCATGTGCAAGGGGTAAAGCCTGGACGCCTGAACGCGAACCGCAGCACGCCCTCGAAGGGCAGCCCCTCCATGGCGCCGACTCGCACTTCGATGCCCAGACCGCTCATGTCGACGCCCGCTGGCGCGACGACCTGCATCGCCCGGATCCCGGACGCGTCGTCTCCCGACAGCAGTACGAACAGTCGCCGCTCGTCGCCCCCCACCCGCCAGACTTCGCCGCGTTGCACATGTCCTCCTGACACGGGACGGCAGGCGAACCTGCGCGCCCCTGACGCGCTGTGGAGACGGGTGTGGCCACCGTTGCTCATCGGTGTGTGAAGACAAACGATCACGCGGTGGCCGCAGGTCACATTGTACCCAGCCCGCTGGCGGGAGGCGTTGGAGGGCCTGATGAGCCGGATCGCAGGCCGGTTCACGCGGGTCGAATCCCGGCGCCGAGCCCGGAAGTTGGTTCAGCCGGTTCCACCCAGCCACCTGCCCTGCGATCCACACTCCGGGATCCTTGCCTGACGAATCGTCAGGGCGGCAGGTGTCGGTCCAGATGCCGGTCAGGTGCGGTGGCAGGACGCCGCTGGAGCTGACGAGGAGGTAGCGGCCCGAGTCGTGCAGCCGCTCGAGCGGCGCGGTGTCGATGGCGGAGGTGTTGCTGTTCTGCCGCGCGATGAGCCCGCTGGTGGACAGCTGCCGGTCGGTGGGGGAGACGTTCAGGTCGATGCTGGAGCGGTCGTACATCGCCTGGTGCAGGGGGGCGTGCCGGGCGAGCAGGGTGGCGTAGTCGGCGGTCAGGCCGGCCAGGGCGGTCCCCAGACGACCTTGTCGGCGCGGGAGACGAAGGTGTGGCGCTTCCACGTGCCGTAGCCGTCGCTGATCCTTTGGCTCTCGGCCGGGGGGGGAGCGACGGAGGTGCGGGCGTGGTGACGGGCCATCGTGCGGCCCGGCACCACGGTCCGCCGTATCAGAGGGCGACGAGTTGCCAGTCCTGGTTGGCACCGTCGTTCATGGGCCACTGGATCACGTAGGCGCTGTCGGCGGTGGAGCCGTCCTTGACGTCGGCGCACCATCCGGTGCGCACGTTGACGAGCCGGTAGTAGCCGCTGGTCTTGGAGGGAACCAGCATCCACCACTGGTTGTCGGTCGAGGCGTCGGTCGACTGGTCGAGGAGGGCGCCCTGAGCGGAGCCGCTGGGGCTCTCCAGGGCCTTGCCGCTCTTGACGCAGATCAGCCGGTAGGAGCCGTCGGTGTTCGGCACCGGCCTCCACTGCTGGTTGGTGCTGCTGGTGCCGCCCCAGGGGTACTGGATGATGGCGGCGCCGTCGAGGGTCGAGGCGTCCTTGACGTCCATCACCTTGCCGCTGTTGCGGTTGACCAGTTTGAAGGTGCCCAGGTCGGCGGCGAAGGGCCGGTCGTAGACCTCCAGCTTGCGGATGGACGCCCAGACCCCGGTGGGCAGGCCGGTGACCGTGACCCGGACGTACCGCACCTGCGCCTGGAAGGCGGCGACCTGGACCTGGCTGGTGCTGGTCGTGGCGGTACGGTCGGCGAGGAGGGTCCAGTTGGTGTTGTCGGTCGAACCCTCGATCTCGTACTTGTAGTTGGTCTTGTCGAGCTCCCAGGCGATCCGGGTGCCGGTGAGGGAGCGGGTGGAGCCGAGATCGACCTTGAGCCAGTGGCCGGTGTTGCCGTCGTTGGCGCACCAGCGGGTGGAAGTGGATCCGTCGACGGCGTTGGCCGCGTAGTTGCCCTTGGAGCTCTCCACACTGTCGGCGGTCGCGGTCTTGCCGACGGCGATGTCGGCCGGCTGCACGGACCTGTCCAGCGTGACGCCGACGACGCTGTCCTGGGGGTGGGTGGTGCGGTCGATGCCGCTGATGGCGACCCGGCCGTCACCGCCGACCGTGTACGACAGGCCGGCGCCGGAGCGTACGTCGAAGACGCGGGTGACCTGGGCGTCCCCGACCGACGGGGTGGTGAAGGACGTGCCGCTGTAGCCGGGCAGGAGGTGGAGGTAGAAGGTGTTGTCCTTGTAAGTGAAACCGTACTGGCCGTCGACGGGGTTCCACGGTCCGCCGCGGGTGCCGTAGACCGACTGGCCGCAGGCGGTCATGAAGCTGCCGATCTGGCGCAGCAGGCTCGCCTGCCCGGAAGAGACGGTGCCGTGCCGGTCCGGGCCGACGTTGACCATCGCGGTCATGTTCCGAACCCAGCAGTTGACCAGGATGTTCATCGCGGTGCCGTAGCTCATGACCTTGCCGTCGGAGTTGTAGCCCCAGGAACTGCCGACGGTGAAGACCTTCTCGACGAGGTTGCCGCTGCGTAACGCCCCGGTGGGGACCGAGGGCCCCTCGTCGTTGAGGTAGTCGCCCATCCAGCCGGACCGCAGGTTGGCGACGATGTCGGGCTGGTGCTTGCGCACCATGCCCATCAGCCCGAGCGGCTTGCCACTGGCGTCGGTCTCGCCGTAAACGGCGTCCACCGGCCACTGGTTGGCGGTGTCCCGGTACTGGCCGGGCTCCCAGAAGAACGCCGCGTCCGCGTCACTGCCCTTCTCCGCCAGCCAGCCACCGTCCCACCACAGGTCGTCGATCACGCCGTACTGGGTGACCAACTCCTTGATGGACTCGTACACCTCGGTCTTCATGATCCGCGCGTTCTCCTCGTGCGCGGGGTCGGTGGTGTAACCCCACGGGTTGCTCGCACAGTTGGTGCCGGTGACGTCGTAGTAGCCGGGGTAGCGCCAGTCGATCGGCGAGTAGTACAGGCCCACCTTCAACCCGGCCGCCCGCACCGCCGCGACGTAGCCCTTGACGAAGTCCCGGTTCAGCGGCGCCTGCCCGGAGTTCCAGCTGTTGGGGTGGTTCAGCGGCCACAGCGCGAAACCGTCGTGGTGACGCGTCGGCAGCGTGACGTACCGCGCCCCGAAGTCCTTGGCCAGCTGCGCCCAGGCCGTCGGGTCGTAGGCGTCCGCCGTGAACTGTTCGCTCGTGGCGTCGGTGACGTACTTCTGGTAGTCGGAAGGCGTGATGGGGGCGTTGTGCATCCACCACTCACCCTTGGCCGGGCCCGAGTACACGCCCCAGTGGATGAACATGCCCAGCTTGGCGTCCTGCAGCCACTGGATCTTGGAGTCGGACTGCTGCTCGAGGCCCATGTCGGTCTCGGGGACGCGCAGGGGAGGGAGTGGCAGGGGGGCTGCGGCCGTCGCGGCGTACGCGGGCGTCGCCGCCGCGAGGGAGCCGACCGCGGCGGCCGCCGTCATGGCCGCCATGCCGACGAGAACCGATCTGCGTGAGAGGGATTCCGGCAACGTGGTTCCTCCTGTTTGATCGTCGGAAAGGCGCCCGGGGGCGGCGGCCTTGAGGCAGGCACCGGCACGGCTCGACCGGTGGGCCCGGGGAGCCACGAGACCCCGCTCTCCGTCCTACGTCGCCCAAAGACATTGGATGGATTAACGAATGCGCGCAGCGCTTGTGTCCAGGGTTATGACGCAACTTTTCGCCGAGGAGAGCAGGGGAACCCTGTGGGCGCCGTGGTGATCAAGCTAGACATGGGATGTCTCGGAGAACGGTGGAGGTGCGGAGCATCGAAGGCCGGAATCGCTCGAAGCGTTGACGAGGCTCCTGACCGGTCCTACCCTGTTCCAGCAGAAACGCACACCTTCCGACATTTCTCCAAGTCCCCCGGTGGATGAGCCGCTACCCGAGAGGGCTGCTGTCCGCCGTACTCGTGTGCGCGTCCGGGCTGCTGGCCACCGGCGCGCCCGCGCAGGCCGCCTCCGTGACCGTGACCAACGCGACCCGGTTCACCGACACCACCGGGGCCGTGGTCCACGCTCACGGCGGCGATGTGACCAAGGTCGGCACGGACTCCTACTGGTTCGGCGAGAACCGCAATCCCGACGACTCCTTCAAGTGCGCGGTCGACGGCGACTGCACCTACCTGGGCAGCTTCCGGCCGCTCGGCATCACCTCGCGGGACATGACGCTGTACAAGGACACCGACGGCACGGCCTATCTGGTCTCCTCCGCCGACGAGAACGCCGACCTCGACATCTTCAGGCTCACCGCCGACTGCACGGGGGTCGACAGCCTGGACGCCAACCCGTGGCCCGGCGCCAGCCCAACCAGCAGCGGTACGCCACGGCCACCGGCCTGGCCGGTCCGCGGACCGCGACGACCGACGTCGGCGACGACACGGCCTACGGCTCGCAGACCGCTTTCGTCCTGCCCGTCCATGGCCGAGCACAGCGGCAAGTGCCTGGACGTGAAGGACGCCTCCACCGCTACCGGGGCCCGCCTCGTCCAGTGGCCTTGCGGCACCGGCACCAACCAGCAGTCCCTGAAGCGCACCGCCTGACCGGACGCACGCCGTGGCCAGGGCCATCTCTCACCACGTCCGTCGCACGCCGGAGGGCGGAGTGCACCTGCTGGTACGGGTGACCAACGAGGGCCGGGGCCTGGCCCTTGCCCTCAGCCTTCGCGGCCTGCCCTCCAGGACGGGCTCAGTCGTCCCCGTCCCCGTCGCCGTCGTCAGCGTCCAGATCGACCGTGTCCATGCCGTGCAGAGGCCGCGGTGCGTCGGCCGCCGAACTCGCGTTGTCCGACCAGCCCGCGGAGCGACCGTCCGCTGACCCCTCCCGGGCGGATCACGATCCGGCCCCGCCCGCCCCGGTCACCGTCCGGCGGCGGCCTCCTCGGCGATCTGCTCGAACCTGGCGCCCATCGCCTCGGACAGCGCCTGGGCGGCCGACAGCGGACGCACCATCACCGTGAAGTCGTCGATCTTCCCCTCCTCGTCGAAGTGCAGGAAGTCGCAGCCCTGGAGCTTCCGGCCGGCCACCGTCGCCGTGAACACGAAGGCGTGGTCACGGCCGCCGGGGTCGGCGATCTCCCGCACATAGGTGAGGTCCTCGAACACCTGGGACACCGCGCGCAGGATCGCCGCGGTGATCGCCCTGCCCGGGTACGGCTTGAAGGCGACCGGGCTGGTGAAGACGACGTCGTCGGCCAGCAGCGCGGCCACCGCGTCCATGTCGCCGTTCTCGACGGCCTCACGGAAGGGGTGCATGGGTCCACCTCACCTATTCAAAAAGTTGATTACGTCCGCATGCTAGCGTGCCGCCATGGCTCTGCGGAACGCGGTGATGGCGGCCCTCCTGGAGGGCGAGGCCTCCGGTTACGACCTCGCGAAGGGGTTCGACGCGACGGTCGCCAACTTCTGGACGGCGACACCCCAGCAGCTCTACCGCGAACTGGAGCGGATGGAGGCGGAGGGGCTGGTCACAGCACGCGTCGTCGAGCAGGAACGCCGGCCCAACAAACGGCTCTTCGCGCTGACGGCGGCCGGCCGCGCGGCGGTCCGCGCCTATACGGCCGAGCCCCTCGCCCGGCCCGCCGCGGTCCGCGACGAACTGCTGGTCAAGGTGCAGTGCGCGGACGCCGGCGACCTGGCGGCGGTGCGGGCCGCCGTCGCCGAGCGGATGGCGTGGGCCACCGCCAAGCTGGCCCGCTACGAACGGATCCGGCAGCGCCTGCTGGCCGGGCGGTCGGAGGAGGCGTTCTTCGCCGAGGCGGAACGCGTCGGCCCCTACCTCACCCTGCTGCGCGGGATGGCCTTCGAGCGGGAGAACCTCCAGTGGGGGGACCTGGCGCTGCGGCGACTGGCGCAACGGGCGGGTGCTGATGAGCAACAAAGTGAATAGCTCGGCGGACGGGGTGTCCCGTCCGCCGAGCTCAGGTCAGCAGGTGGCCACGCCCGGCAGCCACGCCGGGCCCTTGATGTAGATGTTGGTCAGCCACGCGCCGTTGGTCAGCTTGGACCAGGCGTCGTTGGTGTAGCCGTCGGCGGTGACCGTCTGCGCGTGCTCCTGGCAGACCACGTTCACCGTCGTCGGCTGCGCGAAGTAGTCGACGACACCGGCGTTCACGTTGGGTTCGTCGTGCGTGCGCACCCCGGTGCCCCAGGTCTGGAACGCCGTGCTGCCCCCGCTCGGCGGCGGCGGGGTGTCACCGCCGCAGTCCGGGATGCCGGGCAGTTCCGCCGGACCCTTGATGTAGATGTTGGTCAGCCAGGAACCGTCGGCCAGCTTGGACCAGATGTCGTTGGTGTACCCCTCGGCGGTCACCGTCTCCGCGTGCTCCTGGCACTGCACCGAGACCTGGGTCGGCCCGGCGAAGGTGTCCACGACCGAGGACCGCACGCTCGGCGTGGAGTGCGTCCGCACCCCCGTGCCCCAGGTCTCGAAGGTCGAGCCGCCGTCGGCCGGCGGCGGCACCGGAGTGCCGGACGGGTTGATGCGGACGGCGCCCGCGTAGTCGCCGCCGGTGCGCACCGCCGTCACCCGGATGTGCGTGCCCGACTCGTACGCCTCCACCATCTGCCCCCCGCCCAGGTACATGGCGACGTGGTGGATGTAGCCGCTGCCCCAGAACATCAGGTCACCGGGGACCAGGGGAGCGGTGCCCTGGGCCGCCGAGAACCGGGCGGCGGCCTGCGGGCTGTGGTACTGGTCGTCGGCCGTGCCGTTGAGCAGGTCCCTGCCGGTGGCCCGGTAGTAGGCGTACCGCATCAGTCCCGAACAGTCGAAGCCCTTGCGTTCGTTGTCGTGCAGGCTGTCCGGGTCGGAGCCGTCGTAGTAGCCGTACGTGGCACCGGGCGTGGCGCCGTGGCCGCCGCCCCAGCTGTACCAGACGCCGATCTGGGAGCAGGCCGCCGCGACGGCGGCCTCGGCGGTGGCGGAGGCGCCGGAGGCCAGCACACCGCAGGTGGCGTCCTGGGCGGCGCGCGGGGCGGTGACGGCGTGGGCCGTGGCGGCGTGGGCGGTGGCGGCGTGGGCGGTGGCGGACAGCAGCGGAACCGTCGCGAGAGCCGCCGCGACGACGACCGCCCTGCCGGGTGTGGTGAGTCTCAAGATGCACATCCTTCGTCGACATCCAGTCGGGGTGCGGGGGTCGGTCGAACTGCCCGGGTGCCGCGTCCCACCCCCGTCGGGACGCGGCACCCGGAACTCAACCGGCCAGCGCCGCGCGCATCTTGGCCAGCGCCCGCATCCGGTTGCGCTGGACGGTGCCGCGATGGGCGCCGAGCCGTTCCCCGGCCGTGTCGTGCGTGAGCCCCTCCAGGTCGACGAGGATCACCGCGGCCGCCTCCTTCGGCGAGAGCATGCTCAGCAGCGCGAGGGCAGTGGCCGAGGCCTCGTACGTGCCGAACCCGCCGTCCCAGCCCGCCTCGGGCAGCCGGTCGGTGGTGCGCTCACGGCGGGAGGGGTGCAGCCAGGAGTCGCGCAGCAGGTTCAGCGCGACCGTGCAGGTGTAGGCGTACGGATGCTGCTGGGGCGTCAGGCTCCGGGCCCTGGCCCGCCGGGACAGCCGCAGATACGTCTCCTGCAGCAGGTCGTCGGCGTCGTGCGGGTTGCCGGTCAGCGCGATCAGCCGTCTGCGCAGCCTGGGCATGTCCGCGGTGAAGGAGGCGTCGAACTCCCCGGGGCTCATGTGCTCCCGCACGGTCTCGCGTGGTTCCCGGGTACACGTGCCGCCGTGGCTTTCCATGGTTGTCCCCCGTCGGTCGGTCGGATGGTGCGGTGCTGGTCGTGGGTGCGGAACATGCGGCCGGATCGCTGGTCAGGCGGGCCGCGCGGGTGCGGTGGTGGGTCCGTACCGGGCGGCCGGCGCCCCGGTCAGCAGTGCCCAGTACCGGTCGCCGTAGGACCAGTGCCACCACTCGGTGGGGTAGTTGACGAAGCCGGCCGCGGTCAGCGCCCGGTCCATCGACACCCGGTGGGCGCGGGCCCGTGCCCCGATGTTCGCCGCCCCGGTCCGGCAGGCCCCCGCGCTCTCCTCCGGCGTGGCGTTGACCTCCGTGCCCAGCGGCAGCTCGGTGCCGTCCGTGGTGCACAGGGTCAGGTCCACGGCGCCCCCGCTGACGTGCGGGGCCACCTCGGGCGGCGAGATGTAGGCGCTGGCCAGCTCGCGGATGAGGGCCGGACCGGCGTCGGGACGCGCCGCCCGCATGGTCGCCGCGTACTCCTCGAAGTACCGGCGCTGCAACCCCGGCGGCCGGTAGCCCTCGACCACCAGGAACCGGATCCCGGCCGGCAGCAGCGACTGCGCCCGCAGCAGCCGTCGCAGCACCGAGAGGCGCAGGTGCGCGTAACTGCCGTCGGCGTCGGCCTGGCGGCGGTCGAGCCGCAGGCCGGGAGTGTCGCGCAGGTCGACCAGTGGTTCACCGCACTCCTGCACGGTGACCTCGGCGACCCGGGAGTCGGAGAGCGTGATGATGTCCGTCACGAGAAACAGCGTGCCCACGGCCGCTGCAAATGCTCTGCAGGTTCCCTGCAAGCGCACCACCAGGACTTCTGCAGTCCCTGCGAGGCTACGACGGCAGGTCGTCCCGCCGTTCCCACGCCTCCCGTCCGCCCAGGGCACGGAACACCTCCAGCGCCTCGGCGCGGGCCCGGCGCGCTGCCTGGGTGTCACCGTCCGCCGACCACACCCGGGCCAGGTCCCACATGGTGCGCGCCCGCCACAGCGGCAGCCCCAACTCCGCCCACAGCGCGGCCGCGTGCTCCAGCGGCTCGCGGGCGCCCGCGGTGTCCCCGGCGGCCAGCCGCAGCTCTCCGAGCGTGCGCAGCACCAGCGCCTCCCCGAACCGGTCCTGCCGCTCCCGGGCCACCGCCAGACAGCGCGCCAGCCGCCGCCCCGCCTCCTCGGTGCGACCGGTCCGCAACTCCACCTTCGCCAGGGCCTGTTCGGTGTACATCACGCCGAAGGTGTCCTGCAGTCCGGTGAAGACGCGCAGCGCGTCGTGCAGCAGCCGCTCGGCCTCCGGGTACCGCCCCTCGGCCCGGTCGCACAGCGCCAGCGACCGCAGCGTGAGTCCCTCGCCGTGCCGGTCGGCGGCGGCCCGGTACAGGTCGAGGGCCCCGGACAGCGCCTGCCGGGCCGGTCCGCCCCGGCCCTGCTCCCGGTGCACGTAACCGATGCCGTACAGCACCCGGGCCCGGGACCCGGCGTCCGCCGTGGCGCCGTACCGCTCCAGCGCGGCCTCCAGCAGTTCCAGTGCCTCGGGGTAGCGGGCCTGTTCGCGGCGGGCGGTGCCCATCCCGGCCAGCGCCACCGCACGGCCGCCCGGCGCACCGTCCTCGAACAGCCGCAGCGCGTCGGCGAAGTAGGCGTACGCGTCCTCGAACCTGTCCTGCTCGTAGCGGAGTTGGCCGAGGCCGACGAGCAGCCAGGCCTCGCCCTCGGCGTCGCCGCCGCGCCGTACCGCCGCCATGGCCGCCGTGTGGGCGCGGGACCAGGCGTCGAACTGGTTGTACAGCGCGGCCGAACTCGCGATCAGCGCCCCCGCGAGATCCCGGGCGGCGCGCGCCATGCCGTGCTCGGCGCAGTGCGTGACGGCGGCCAGCAGCCCGGCCTGCTCGGCGGCGAACCAGGCCGCGGGCCGGGCGAGCAGCGACTCCTCGGTCTCCGGGTCGAGCGGGCGCACCGCGGCCGGTTCGGGGAAGTACCGGACCGCTCCGCCGGGCCCCCGGGCGGCGGCCTTGCGGGCCAGGTCCAGCCAGCTGCCGACCAGCCGCAGGACCGCCGCCGCGCGGTCCTCGGCGCTCTCCTCGGACAGACAGCGCTCACGGGCGTGTTCGCGGGCGAGATCGTGGATGCGGTAGCGGGGCAGGCCGGTGCCGTCCACGCCGATGACGTCGATGAAGTGGCAGTCCACCAGCCGTTCGACGGCCTCCTCGGCGTCCTCGGTCCCTATGTCGAGCAGCGGGGCGGCGATCCAGGCCGCGAAGTCGGGCAGCTCCAGCAGCGCCAGCCGGCGCAAGGCCCGCCGCTCCTGCGGATCGAGGTCGGCGTAGCCGAGTTCCAGACTGGTGCGCAACTCCAGGTCCCCGGCGCTGAGTTCGTTGAGCCGACGGCGTTCGTCGCGCAGCCGTCCGGCGAGCCGGCCCGGCGCCCAGTGCGGCCGGGCGGCGAGCCGGGCGCCGGCGATGCGGACCGCGAGCGGCAGCCGCCCGCACAGGGCGACGATCTCGGCGGCCCGCTCCGGTTCCGTCCCCGTCCGTCCCTCGCCGGCCACTCGGCGCAGCAGTTCGAGCGCCTCGGCCTCGTCGGGCGCCGCGAGGTCCAGATGGGCGGCGCCCTCCAGGGCCACCAGCCTGCGGCGGCTGGTGACCAGCACCGCCGAGCCGGGCCCCGGCGGCAGCAGCGGCCGGACATGGGCCTCACCGGACGCGTTGTCCAGGACGATCAGGACCCGCCGGTGCCCGATGTGGGTGCGGTACAGGCCGGTCAGCTCCTCGACGCCGGAGGGCAGCGTGTCCGGTTCGACGCCCATCGCGCGCAGCAGCCGGGCGAGTGCGTCGGCGGGCTCCAGCGGGGTGGTGTCGGCGGCCCGCAGGTCCACGAACAGCCTGCCGTCCGGGAAGAGTTCGGCGGTGCGGTGGCCGACGTGCACGGCGAGGGCCGTCTTGCCCATGCCGGAGCGCCCGGAGATCACCCCGATCGGCGGGGCGGTCCGGCCGCTGTCACCGACGCCCCGCAGCAGCTCCGTCGCCCACTTCACCTGGTCCGCCCGGCCCACGAAGTCGGCGATGTCGGGCGGCAGATGGGAGGGCGCCGGACGGGACCGCCCGCTTCGCTGGGCCGGCACCGGTACCGGCGCCGGGCGTCCGCTGCCGAGCACACCGGTGTCATGGGTCAGGACGGCCTGGTGCACCGCCCGCAGCTCCGGTCCGGGGTCGATGCCGAGCTCCTCGCGCAGGACCGTACGGCCCTCCTGGAAGACGCGCAGGGCGTCGGAGACGCGGCCGGTGCGGAACAGGGCGGTCATCAGCTGGGCGCGGGGCCGCTCCCGCAGCGGATGCGCGGCCACATGACCGAGCAGCGGCGCGATCACGGCGTCGGCCCGGTCCAGGTCGAGCGCCAGCCCGAAGGACTCCTCCTCGGCGACCAGCCGCAGCTCGGCGAGGCGGGCCGACTCGATGCGCGCGAACGACTGGCCGAGCCCCTCCAGCGCCTCCCGGCCCCGCCACAGCCCGAGCGCCTGGGCCAGCAGCCCGGCCGCCTCCTCGGTACGCCCCGCGGACCGTCCCGCCGCGAGGAGCTCCTCGAAGCGGCGGGCGTCGACCTGGGCGGGAGCGAGGTCGGCGAGGTAGCCGGGGGGCCGGGTGCGAATCACCTCGGCCGCGTCCACCCGGGCCAGGGCGCGGCGCACGGCGGAGACATGGGTGGCGACCAGGGCGCCCGCGGTGGCCGGGGCGTCCTCGTCCCAGACGAGGTCCACCAGGCGCTCGGTGGAGACGACCTCGCCCAGGTGCACGACGAGCGAGGCGAGGACCGCAAGGGGCCTGGAGCCGCCGAGCGGGACCCGCCGGCCGCCCTCCCAGACCTCCACCGGCCCGAGCAGACGTACTTCGAACATCGATCCCCGATCGCCGCTCCCAGCGGATGCCGACAACGATATCGGCGGCCACCGTCAGGGCAGGCCGAAATCCGGGCCGCCGTGTCCGGAACCCGTCCGTCCGATCGACCGGACGGAACCGGCGCGACGCCCGGTGTGGCGAACGGGACCGGGCCCGTCGTTGCCGTGGGAGCCTTCCGCCCTCCTGTCGCAGTTGGCTGGATTCTGTGGGTGGCCATGGCACCCCCCGTGCGGGAGACCGGCGGCGGCCGGCCCCCGTATGACCGCGCACGCGGATTCGCCACGAAATCCGCAGCGCCGGAAAGTGCCCGCGACCGCGGGTCATACGAACGCCGGCCCGGCGGCGTCAACGGCTCGTGAGCACCGACCGCTCCGCCGTACGCCCCAGGGAGGCGACCGATGAAGCGCACTGCCTTTCGCCGAAGCGCAGCGCGGCTGAGTGCCGTCGCCGCCGTGGCCGCGCTCGCCCTCACCGGCTGCGCCGGGGCGTCCGGCGACGACTCGGCCCCGGCGGCCGCACACCGCACCCGTGACCTCACCTACGCCGAGGACCTGCGCATCTCGGACGCCGAACAGCGCCTGGTCGCCCGGTGCATGGCCGACCACGGCTTCCGCTACTGGACGGACCGCCCCCTGAGCCTGGCCGAGAGCAGGCCGCTCGGCTACGTCCAGGACGACGTGCGCTGGGCCCGTACCTACGGATACGGCAGCCGGATCACCGCCGAGGAGGACCGCGCCCGGCTGCGCAACCCCAACCTCGCCTACCGCAAGGGCCTCGGGGCCGCCCGCGGGGCCGCGTACGACACCGCGCTCGACGGCGGCCGCAAGGCCGAGCTGCTGCGCACCGAGGTCCCCGGCGGGGGCACGGTGAGCAAGCAGACCGGCGGCTGCGACGGCGAGGCGGAGCGGAAACTGTACGGCGATCCGGGCACCTGGTTCCGGCTCGACACCACGGCGAGCAACCTGCGCCCGCTCTACGTCGGCAAGTTGCTGCGCGACCGGCGGTTCACCGCCGCCGTGCGCGCGTGGTCGGCCTGCATGAAGCGGGCCGGCCTTCCCTACCGGGACCCCGACGCGGCCCGGCAGGCCACCCGGCAGCACCCGGCGGTCCAGACCCGGACCGAGGAGGCCAGGAGCTTCGCCGCCGAGACCCGGATCGCGGTCGCCGACGCCACCTGCGCCCGCGAGGTCCCCCTGAGGTCCGTGGGGCAGGACCGCGAGGCCCACTACCTGGCCCAGCTGGACGGCGAGTACGGCGCCCGGCTGGAGGCCTACCGGCAGGTGCGCCTGAAGGCGCTGGAGCGCGCCGAACACCTCGTGCCCGCCCGCACCTGACACCCGCCGCCACCCCATGACTCCGCGGCGTCCGCCGCGGCCCCCTCCCACACCGACCGCCTCCGACGAGGCAGAACGGGATGCATCATGCGCAAAATGACCCTCGCCCTCACCACCCTGGCCGTCGCGGCCGTCGGCTTCGCCCTCCCGGTGAACGCGCAGGCCTCCGCCGGCTGCAACGCGGCCTGGCCGGGCCGCGACGGCAACGTGCGTGCCTGGCGGGACTGGGACTGCGCGGGCGGCCTGCTCGGCGTCAGCGCGGGCAACGACTCCGACTGGGCCGACAACGCCGGCGGTTTCCAGGGCGTCGGCAACGTCGCCTCCTCGGTGATGAACAGCGGTTACGTCGGCGGCAAGGACGTCGTGGCCTTCTACTACTACGCCAACTACTCGGGCGGCTACGGCTGCCTGAAGCCGGGCGAGCTCTACGTCGACGACCTCACCCGGGACCACTTCACCGACGGCCACTCCATGAACGACAACATCCTGTCCCACCAGTGGGTGACGGAGAGCGCCTGCGCCGCGGGCTCCTTCATCAGCTGACCCCGCGGCGGAACCGGTCGCGGCCGTCCCCCGGCCGCGACCGGTTCCGCCGTCTTACCCGTTCCCTACCTCACGTACCGCCGAGCTTCACATCCGCGCCACCGGACCCTTCCCTGACGTTCGCTGCCCTTGGAACACTCGCACCCGCACACATCCGCCCTGTTCCGGCCGTCCCGTACGTCAGGATGAGAGGTCGCCCACTCATGACCGAACCAAACCGGCGCCGATTCCTTCAACTGGCGGGCGCCACGACGGCGTTCACCGCGCTGTCCAGCAGCGTCCAGCGGGCCGCCGCGCTGCCCGCGAACCGTCGCACCGGGTCGATCCAGGACGTCGAGCACATCGTCGTCCTGATGCAGGAGAACCGTTCGTTCGACCACTACTTCGGCACCCTCAGAGGCGTCCGCGGCTTCGGTGATCCCCGTCCTGTCACCCAGAACGGCACTTCGGTGTGGCACCAGTCGAACGGCACCAAGGACATCCTGCCGTTCCACCCGGACGCCGACGACCTGGGCCTGGCCTTCATCCAGGACCTCCCGCACGGCTGGAGCGACACGCACACCGCGGTCAACAACGGTAAGTACGACAAGTGGGTGCCGGCCAAGGGCTCCACGACCATGGCGTACCTGAACCGGGACGACATACCGTTCCACTACGCGCTCGCCGACGCGTTCACCGTCTGCGACGCCTACCACTGCTCGTTCATGGGCTCGACCGACCCCAACCGCTACTACATGTGGACGGGTCACACGGGCAACGACGGCCAGGGCGGCGGCCCGGTCCTCGGCAACGACGAGGCCGGCTACAGCTGGACCACGTACCCCGAGCGCCTGGAGAAGGCGGGCGTCTCCTGGAAGATCTACCAGGACGTCGGCGACGGCCTGGACGCGAAGGGTGGCTGGGGCTGGATCCAGGACGCCTACCGGGGCAACTACGGCGACAACTCCCTGCTCTACTTCAAGCAGTACCAGAACGCCCAGCCCGGCGACCCGCTGTACGACAAGGCCCGTACCGGCACGGACGCCACCAAGGGCGAGGGCTTCTTCGACCTGTTCAAGGCCGACGTCAAGGCCGGCAAACTGCCGCAGATCTCCTGGGTGGTCGCGCCCGAGGCGTTCACCGAGCACCCCAACTGGCCCGCCAACTACGGCGCCTGGTACATCTCCCAGGTCCTCGACGCGCTGACCGCGGACCCGGAGGTGTGGGCGAGGACGGCCGTGTTCATCACGTACGACGAGAACGACGGCTTCTTCGACCACCTGATCCCGCCCTTCCCGCCGGCCTCCGCCGCCCAGGGCAAGTCCACCGTCGACCCGGCCCTGGACCTCTTCAAGGGCGACGCGAGCCACGCCGCCGGCGCCTACGGCCTCGGCCAGCGCGTCCCGATGCTCGTCGTCTCCCCGTGGAGCAAGGGCGGGTACGTCTGCTCCGAGACGCTCGACCACACCTCGATCATCCGGTTCATGGAGGCCCGCTTCGGCGTCCACGAGCCGAACATCTCGCCCTGGCGGCGCGCGATCAGCGGCGACCTGACCGCCGCGTTCGACTTCTCCCGCGAGGACACCAGGCCGGTCGCGCTGCCGGCCACCGACGGCTACCGGCCGCCGGACCGGAACCGGCACCCCGACTACGTGCCCACCCCGCCCGCCCATCCCTCGCTGCCCAGGCAGGAGCGCGGTTCGCGGCCCACCAGGCCGCTCAGGTACGCCCCGGTGGTGGACGGCGCGCTGGACGCGGCGGCCGGGAAGTTCACGCTCACCTTCGCGTCGGGCGCCCACGCCGGCGGTGCCTTCCTGGTCACCTCCGACAACCGCGCCGACGGACCCTGGAGCTACACCACCGAGGCCGGCAAGTCCCTCTCCGACACCTGGAACTCGGCGTACTCGGGCGGCTCGTACGACCTGACCGTGCACGGCCCGAACGGCTTCCTGCGCGGCTTCCGAGGGCCGGGGAAGGCGGCGGGTCCCGAGGTGACCGCACGGGCGCACGGCGACGACATCGAGCTGACCCTCACCAACAAGGGGTCCGGGACCGTGCGGCTGACGCTGACCGACGGGTACGGGGGCAGGCCGTGCACGGTCACGGTGCGCGCCGGGGCGACCGTGCGGCACGTCGTGGGCCTCGCGCACAGCCACCGCTGGTACGACGTGACCGTCACCTCCGACGCCGACCGGACGTTCCTGCGGCGGTTCGCCGGACACGTCGAGAACGGCAAGCCGGGTGTGAGCGACCCCGCGATCATCACGGAGTGACCGGGGGGTGAGCCGGATACGGCCGACGTCCATGGAAAGTGACGGGCGTCGGCCGTGGCGTCACGCCCTCCGTGGGGGCGGGAGCGGTTGTCGTGCGGATACGGCCTGGTGGGGGCTGGTCGCGCAGTTCCCCGCGCCCCTTCCGGGGCGCTTCGGCCGACGGCAGTGCCGCTCAGAGGGCCGTGAGGTGCCCCGGCTCCGATTTCTGCTGGGGGAGCCCGGGGAGCAGCGCCTGTTCCGTCGCTCTCCTCGCCTCCTCCAGGGCCAGGACCGCCGCCACCGGGTGCTGTTCGTCCGGTTCGACGGCCGGACCCGCCGGTGTCACCCGGGTGAGCAGGACCACGCCCCAGGAGGCCAGGGCCGCGCCCGCCAGGGCCAGCAGGACGCCCACCGCGCCGCCCCGCAGCCCCTGGCCCAGCAGGGCCAGGCCGATCACCGCCGCCGCCATCGGGTTGGACAGGGTGACCACGGCCAGGGGGGCGCCCAGGCCGCCTAGGTAGGCCGTCTGGGAGAGGAGCAGGCCGCCCACCGCGAACGCGGCCACCAGCACGGCCACCACGACCACCTCGGCGCTCAGCAGCGGGCCCGAGCGGTCCGTCGCCGCCACCGTCACCGTCTGGGTGAGCGCCGAGGCCACGCCCGAGGCGAGACCGGACGCGGTGGCGTGGCGCAGGCCGGGGCGGGTGCCGGGGCGGGACAGGACGCCGATCAGGGCGGCCGTCGTACCGGCCACCACGAGGGCCTCGGTCAGACCCAGCACCTGGTGGGGCGCGGGACCCGAGGCCGTGACGAGGAGGGCACCGAGCCCCAGCAGGGTGAGGGCGGTACCCCGCCACTCGGTGGCGCTGACCCGGCGGCCGGCCACCCGCGCCCCCATCGGCACGGCCGCGACCAGGGTCAGCGCGCCCAGCGGCTGCACGAGGGTGAGCGGACCGTACTTGAGGGCGACGACGTGGAGCAGGGCGGCGCCCGCGTTCAGGCCGACCGCGGTCCACCAGGCGCCGGAGCCGAGCAGTCGCGGCAGACCCGCTCCGGCGGTCTTCGAGGCGAGGCGCTCCTGGGCGACGGCGGCGGCCGCGTAGGCGACCGCCGAGACCAGCGAGAGGGCGACGGCGACGACGGCTGCGGTGCTCATCGGGCCGCTCCCGCCGGCACGGGCTCTTCCGGGACGAGGGTCCGCGTGCCGCGGTCGGCCGGGGTGGCCGTGCGGCGCGGGTGAAGCGGGGCGGAGGTCCCCCCGGTCGACGTCCCGGGGCGGATCAGGGCGAGGGCCACGCCGAGCATCGCGGTGGCGACGACCGAGTCCAGCCAGTAGTGGTTCGCGGTGCCCACGATCACGAGGAGGGTGATCGCCGGGTGCAGCAGCCACAGCCAGCGCCACCGGGACCCGGTCGCCACGATCAGGCCGATCGCCACCATCAGGGCCCAGCCGAAGTGCAGTGAGGGCATCGCCGCGAACTGGTTGGAGAGGTGGTCGCGGGCGGGCGGGCCGTACACGGAGGGACCGTAGACGCGGGCGGTGTCGACCAGGCCGGTCGCGGCCAGCATGCGGGGCGGTGCCAGCGGGAAGGTGAAGGGCAGCACCAGCGCGGCCGCGGTGACCGCGGCGAGGACCCGGCGGGCCCAGCGGTAGTGCGCGGGACGCCGCAGGTAGAGCCAGACCAGGAAGGCCAGGGTGGCCGGGAAATGAACCGTCGCGTAGTAGGTGTTGGCGACCTGTACGAGGGTGTCGCCGTGCAGCAGTGCGGACTGCACGCCGACCTCCGAGGGCAGGTGCAGCGTCCGTTCCAGGTCCCAGATCCGGTGGGCGTTGTGCAGCGCCTCGGCGGTGTGGCCGGTGGCCAGTTGCCGCCCGAACTTGTAGACGAGGAAGAGTCCCGCGACCAGTAGGAACTCACGGACGAGCGGCGGCCGGGCTATCGCGCCCGGCTCCGGTTCCGCCCCCTTGGACTGGGATCTCATCCCAGGCCCCCTCACTGCCGATACTCATCGATACGAAAGCGTACCGATACGCCACTGTACCGATACGGCCGAGTACCGGTACAGTGGCGTATCGATAGACGTGGGCCACACTGGTTGTAGGTTTCCGAGGAGCGAGGAGAAGAGCGCATGACGTCGCAGGCCGCGGACGGACCGGACACGGTCGCCGCCTCGCGCCGCTCCAAGATCACGCCGGAGCGTGAGCGGGAGTTCTTCGACGCCGTGCTCGAACAGATCCGCGAGTGCGGCTACGACTCCGTGACCATGGAGGGCGTCGCCGCCAGCACCCGGTGCAGCAAGTCCACGCTGTACCGGCAGTGGAAGAACAAGCCGCTGTTCGTCGCGGCCGCGCTGCGTGCCAACCGCAAGGTGCGCTTCGTCGGGATCGACACCGGTACGCTCGCCGGCGACCTGCGTCAGGTGGCCGTCGCGGCGGGGGACTGGTCACACAAGGACACCAAGCTGCTCCAGGCGCTCGGCCACGCGGTGACCTCCGACCCCGAGCTGGCCCGGGCACTGCGCGAGGCGCTGGTCGACCCCGAGATGTGCGCCCTCGCGGACATCCTGCGGCGCGGTGTCGAGCGCGGCGAGGTGCCCGCCGGACATCCCGCCCTGGAGTACGTCCCCGCCATGATGTTCGGCGTCCTGCGCGTCCGCCCGGTGCTGACCGGCGAGTACGCCGACGCCGACTACCTGAAGGGCTTCGTGGAGGCCGTGGTGCTGCCCGCACTCGGACTGACCTAGGACCCAGGCCGCCGTCCACGGGATGACTGGACGGTGACCTGATCGCGCCGCACCGTGGGGACGGGGGCGGCGCGCACCCCCCGGCCGGGTGGGGTGCCCCTTTGAGCGGAGGGGCACCCCACCCGGCCGACGTCGTGCCGGCGGCGGGCCGGGGTCAGACGGTCTGGCCGCTGCCGCCGCCGGCGGAGACCTTGATGCCCTGGGTGATGGTGTCGATCACCGACTCCTTCTGGCCGACGTCCACACCGAACCGGACCACCACGATCTGCCGGGCGTTCGCCGGTGAGGGGAAGGCCAGCGACTCGACGTACCCGTCGGCGCCCTTGCTGGTGACGACCTTCCAGCGCACCATGTAGCCCTTCTGCCCGGCCACCGTCAGTGCCTTGGAGGCCAGCACCTGGTGCGAGGTGATCGAGCCGTAGGTCTTGCCGCCGTACGACTCCTTGGCGCTGGCGGCGATGTCCGCCTTGGCGACGGCCTCGGCCGTGCTGCCCGAGGTGCCCAGCACCACGGCGGGCGCCGAGTAGGCACCCCCGGTGGTGCAGGTCTCGGAGGCGTCGCCGGGGCACTTGTAGGAGTCGTCGGAGGTGATCTGCGCACCCACCTGCCCGGCCTGTCCGGTCCAGCCGTCCGGAACCGGCAGGCTGATGGCGTTCACGGAGTCCGGCACCGTGCCGCCGCCCTGTACCTTCGGAGCCCCGGACCGGTCCGGCGAGGGCGACGCCCCACCGTCCGACCCGCCGGAGCCCTCCGAACCGCCCGATCCCGAACCGCCCGATCCCGAACCGCCGCCCGACCCGCCGAACGGGAAGCCCTGCCCGCCGTTCTGCCCGTTCTGTCCCTCGGGACCGCCCTGGCCGCCCGACCCCTGCTGCGAGGCCTGGCCGCCGTTGTCACCGCCGTCGGCGGTCAGTGCGTAGACGCCCACCCCGATGGCGACGAGCACCGCGGCCGCGATGCCGACGGCTATGCCGGTCACCAGCCCGCGCCTGCCCGCGGGCGCCGCAGCCGGATACCCCGGATAGCCCGGGTACGGGGGCTGGGCCGCCGAGTACACCGGATACGCCCCGCCGACCTGCGGGTACGTCCCGCCGGCCTGCGGATACGCCCCGTCGGCTTGCGGGTACGTCCCGTCCGCGGCCGGGTACGGACCGACGGCCGGCGGCTGCTGCGGCGGCGGGGGACCCCAGTCGGCGCCCGATCCGGCGGGGCGGGTCTGCTCCGTCCACGCCGTGCCGTCCCACCAGCGTTCGGTGGCCGGACCGTCACTTGTCTGCCCGGGGTCGGGGTACCACCCGGGAGGAGTCACCTGCGTCATGCTCCTACCGTATGAGGCGTCGGTGAAAGTCGGATGAGAGGATGCGCCGACTTTCGGGCGACTGCTGTTGCTTGGCTCACTCGATCCGCAGCCGGACCGGCGGACCCGCCGCCGGCGGCGGCAGCCGCAGCCCGTCCCGGCCCGGCGTCAGCGAGCCGAGCACGCTCGGGTGCCGGGCACCGGTGGCGCTCGGGTCGGTGCCCGGCAGGCCGTGCGCGGTGAGGAAGCCGAGGACCGCGAACGCGTACGCCTCCTTCGCCGCCGCGGGCAGCCCGAGTTCGTCGGAGACGCGGACCGGGGTCCCCGGCAGGAGGCCGCGGAGCATGTCCAGGAGCACCGGGTTCCGGGTGCCGCCGCCCGACGCGACCACCTCCGTGGCCCCCACGCTCCGCACGGCGTCCGCCACCGTGCGGGCCGTCAGCAGGGTGAGCGTGGCCAGCGCGTCCTCGGCCGACATCCCCTCGGGGGCCCGCCAGTACCCCGCGTGGAACAGCTCCTTGCCGGTCGTCTTCGGCGCGGGCAGCGCGTAGTACGGCTCCGCCAGCAGCTCTTCGAGCAGCGCCGGGTCCGGTCGGCCGCGGGCCGCCAGGGCGCCGTCCACGTCGTACCGCAGCCGTCCGCCCGTGAACTCCCGGGCCGCCGCGTCCAGCAGCGCGCACCCCGGCCCGGTGTCGAAGGCCGTGCCGTCCGGTGCGGTGAGGTTGGCGATCCCGCCGAGGTTCAGTGCCACGGGCGTACCCGGCCGGCCGCGCAGCCACAGCAGGTCCACGAGGCTCACCAGCGGCGCGCCCTGGCCCCCCGCCGCCACGTCCCGCGGCCGGAAGTCGGCGACCACCGGCAGCCCCGTCGCCTCCGCGATCCAGGCCGGCTGCCCGAGCTGCAGCGTCCCGTGCACCCGGCCGCCGTCCGCCCAGTGGAAGACCGTCTGCCCGTGCGAGGCCACCAGGTCGGCCCGCCCGCCGCACAGGTCACGGTTGGCCCGGACGGCCGCCGCCGCGAACGCCTGCCCGATCCGGGTGTCCAGCAGACACACCCGCGCCAGCGGTACGGCAGCCGGAGGCAGCGCTCCCGCCAGGGCCTCGCTCAGCTCGTCGTCGTACGGTGTGCTCACCGTCCCCAGCGGCTTCAGCAGCAGCGTGCCCTCCGCCAGCCGCAGTTCGGCCGCCGCCGCGTCCACCGCGTCGTAGGACGTCCCGGACATCAGACCGATCACCAGCACCGTCTCAACCCGCCTTCCGCTTCGGCCGTGCGAGGAGCGCCAGGACACTGACCGCGCAGGCCGCCGCCGCGTAGTAACCGGGGACGTCCGGATCGCCGGTGCGCCTGACCGCCTCCGTGATGATGAGCCCCGCACAGCCCGAGAACACGGCATTGGACAGGGCGTAGGCGAGTCCCAGCCCCGTGCACCGGGCCCGCGCCGGGAACATCTCGGCCAGCAGCGCGGGTCCCGGCCCGGCCATCAGCCCCACCAGCGCACCCGCACCGCACAGGGCCGCGCCCTGCACCGCCCGCGGGGTACCCGCGTCCTGAAGGAGGCCGAGCAACGGCAACGCCAGCAGTACCACCAGCCCGGCGCCCGCCAGCATCACCGGCCGCCGCCCCACCCGGTCGCTGAGCAGCCCCGCCGGGAGGATCGCCGCCGCGAAACCGACGTTCGCCAGCGCGGTGGCCAGCAGCGCCGCCCGGAAACCGGTGTGCAGGGTGGTCTGGAGGTACGAGGGCAGGACGACCAGGAACGTGTACCCGGCCGCCGACCAGCCCGTCACCCGACCGGCGGCGAGCGCGATCGCCCCCGCGGAGACCCGCACGTTCGCCACGGCCGGCTCCCGGAACTCCGGCGTCTCGTCCAGCCCCGCCCGCAACCACAACGCCAGCCCGCCCAGGGGCAGCGCCAGCAGGAACGGCAACCGCCACCCCCACGACGCGAACTCGTCCGCCGTCAGCAGGCCGGACAGCCCGACCGCGACACCCACCCCACCGAGCAGCCCCAGCGCCACGGTGAACGACTGCCACGCCCCGTACAGCCCCCGCCGCCCGGGCGGCGCGTACTCCGTCAGCATCGCCACCGCACCCCCGAACTCACCCCCCGCCGACAGCCCCTGGACCGCCCTCAGGAACGTCAGCAGCCAGGGCGCGAGCGCACCCGCCCGGGCATACGTCGGGAGCAGCCCGATCAGCGCCGTGGCACCCGTCATGAGCGCCACCACGAGCATCAGCACGGGCCGCCGCCCGAGCCGGTCGGCCAGCCGGCCGAACAGCGCCGCGCCCAGCGGCCGGAAGAAGAACGCCAGCCCGAAGGAGGCATAGGTGCGCACCAGGCCCTCGACCGCGCTCCCGCCCTCCGGGGTGAAGAACCGCTCGGCGACCGTCGTCGCGACATAACCGTAGACACCGAACTCGTACCACTCGATGAAGTTGCCGGCCGAGCCCGCGGCCAGCGCCCGGAGGGGCCGGCTCCGCCCGGTCGCCGCACGATCTTCACGATCTTCATGAACCAGGTTCATTTCCCTGCCCGTTGACGGTCCGTTCGCTGCGCAGCGGCAGGTCCCGGCCGACACGCGTCGCCCGCCGGTCCGCTGTCACCCGTCACGGCAACCGCTGTCCGGACCCGCCTCCGGTCAGCCAACAGGACGGCTACGCTCGTGGTCTGTACGTCGTTCGGGCGACTTGGGGAGGTAGCGGGATGACGGAGGAACAGCCCCCGGGGTGTGCCACGGCGCCCCTGTGGGAGCGTGACGAGGAGCTCGCCGCCATCACCGAGGCACTCGACGTGCTGGGTTCCGACGCCTCCTCCTGCGGCAACCTGCTGGTCCTGCGCGGGGACGCCGGGCTCGGCAAGACCGCGCTGCTGACCGAGACCCGCCGGATGGCGGAGCGCCGCGGCTGGGCCGTCTGGTCCACCCGAGGCGTCGAGACCCTGCGCAGCGTCCCCTTCCACGTGGTGCGGCAGCTCCTCCAGCCCGCCCTGGTCTCGCTGCTGCCGGAGGAGGCCCGGGAGTACCTCGGCGACTGGTACGACATCGCGGGGCCCGCCCTCGGCATCACGGACCCCGGCGACCGCCAGGCCGACCCGCAGGGTGTCCGCGACGGCCTCGTCGCGGCCGTCCGCAGGCTCGCCAGACGCGACTGGCCACTGGTCCTGCTGATCGACGACGCGCACTGGGCCGACCAGGAGACCCTGGCCTGGCTCGCCGCCTTCGTCGAACGCCTCGACGACCTCTCCGTCCTGGTCCTGGTCGCCCGCAGGCCCGGCGAGGTCAGCGGCGACAGCGCCCGCCACCTCGACGCCGTGGCCGCCGCCGGGCGCCCCCTGCGCAACCTCGCAGCCCTCACCCCGGACGCGGTCGCCGGCCTGACGCGCGCCACCCTCGGCGCCCACGCGGACGCCCCGTTCTGCCGCGAGGTCTGGGCCGTCACCGGCGGCAACCCCTACGAGACCGTGGAACTCCTCGCCAAGGTCCAGGACAGCGAGGTCGAACCGGTCGAGGCCCGGGCCGGTGAACTGCGCGACCTGAACCGCTCCGCCCGCGGCGGCGGACTGGTCACCCGCCTCGAAGGCCTCGGCGTCGACGCCACCCGCTTCGCCTGGGCCGCCGCCATCCTCGGCACCGGCATCTCCGTCGACCTCGTCGCCCAGCTCGCCGGCATGACCGTCGACGACGCCGAACGCTGCGCCGAACTGCTGCGCTCCGCGCGTATCCTCACCGAGCCCGACCCGGCCGCTTCCCGGTCCGGGGCAGGTGACCTGGAGTTCGTCCACCCGCTGATCGCCACCGCCGTCTACAACTCCATCCCGCCCGCGATGTGCACCGCCATGCACGGCATCGCCGCCCAGATCGTCCTGGACGACGGCCGGGGCATCGCCGAGGCCTCCCGCCACCTGCTCAAGGTGCACCCGGACGACGACGAGGAACTCGTCGAGCAGCTGCGGGACGCGGCCAAGGAACACCTCGCCGTCGGCGCCCCGGACGCGGCCCGCCGCTGTCTCGAACGGGCCCTGCGCGAACCGCCCCTACCCGAGGTCCACGCGCGCGTGCTCTACGAACTCGGCTGCGCCACCCTGCTCACCAAGCCGGTCGTCACCATCGGCCATCTGCGGAGCGCGCTCGGCATGTCCGGCCTCGCCGGCGCCGAACGCGTCGACGCCGTCTTCCGCCTCTCCCAGGCCCTGCTCCACAACGACCAGCTGGAGGAGGCCGTCCGCACCGTCGAGGCGGAGGCCGCCCGGCAGGAGGAGGGGCCCGCCCGACTGCGGCTGCAGGCGGTCCAGTTCATGTGGGAGGGCATCGCGGGCGAAGCGGTCTCCCCGCGCCGCTCCGAACGCCTCGCCGCACTCGCGGACACCTGCACCGGCCGCGACAACTCCGAGCGCGCCCTGCTCATGCTGCGCGGCTTCGACCTGCTCATCCAGGGCGAGAGCGCCGAGGAGGTCGCCGAACTGTGCGACCGTTCCCTCGTCAACGGCCGGCTCGCACCCGGACTCGGCTGGACGGACACCGAATGGGGCATCGAACTCCTGCTGATGCTCGCCAGCTCCTACGTCTACACCGACCGCCTCGACCGCGCGGAGGCCCTGTACAACGAGGCACTGCGCGCCTACGAGTCGGCCGGCTGGAGCGGCGGCCACCTCGCCCTCGCCCATGCCTACGTCGGCCTCGGCCACCGCAGGCGGGGCCGGCTGCGGGACGCGGAGACCTCCCTGCGGGAGTCCCTGCGGATCGCCGAGCGGGTCGGCCGGGGGCTGCCCCTGTACTGGACCGCCACCTGCAACCTCGTCGACACGCTGCTGGCCCGCGGCCATGTCGAGCAGGCCTGGGAGACCGCCGAGCAGTACGGCTTCGCACCGCCCTACCCCTCCACCATCGTGATGCCGGACCCCCGGTCGGTACGCGGCCGGCTGCTGCTCGCCGTCGGACGCAGGGAGGAGGCCGTCAACGAACTGGAGGCGGCGGAGAAGGCGGCCGCCGCACGCGGCCACTTCAACCCCGTGGTCGTGCCGTGGGCGCTCGACCTCGCCCGGGCGCTGGCGAGCGAGGACCCGGTACGCGCGGCCCGGCTGGCCTCCGACGCCCGGCGCCAGGCGGAGCGGTTCGGCACCGACACGGCCATCGGCGAGGCCCTGCGGTGCGCCGCCGCGCTGGAGACCGGGCAGCGGCAGGTACGGCTCGCGTCCCAGGCGGTGGCCTACCTGGAGGCCTCGCCCTGCCAGTACGAGCACGCGGCGGCGCGGGTGGAGTACGGGATCGCCGCGCGGTCGGTGGCCGAGCTGAACCGCGGGCTCGCGCTGGCCCGGTCCTGCGGGGCGGACGGGCTGGTCGCCCAGGCCCGGGAGGTGCTGGACACGGGGCGGGGACTGCGCTGACGGGGTCGGGGCGGGCGTCCCGGCGACGCACCCGCCCCCGGCGGGGTCACCCCTCTTCTTCCGCCAGCACCCGCTGGGCCGCCGCGAACGCCGAGTTCGCCGCCGGGACGCCGCAGTAGACGGCCGTCTGGAGGAGGACCGCGCCGATCTCCTCCGGGGTGAGCCCGTTGCGCCGGGCCGCCCGTACGTGCATCGCCAGTTCCTCGTAGTGGCCGTGGGCCACCAGCGCGGTGAGCGTGATCATGCTGCGCTCGCGGCGGGAGAGGGTCGGATCGGTCCAGATCTCGCCCCAGGCGTAGCGCGAGATGAACTCCTGGAAGCGGGCCGTGAACGGCGTCTGGCGAGCCTGCGCCCGGTCCACGTGCGCATCGCCCAGCACCTCCCGGCGTACCGCCATGCCACGCCCCGCGCCCCCGTCCAGATGGGCGTGCAGGGCGGTGAGGACGGCTTCGGGGCACTGCGCGGGTGCCAGATGAGCCGCCCCCGGCAGTTCGACCAGCGTGGCCGCCGGTGTCGCGTCCGCGATCTCCCGCAGGTGCGGCGGCGGGGTCGCGGTGTCCTGCCGGCCCGCGATCAGCAGGGTGCGGACGGAGATCTCGCCGAGCCGGTCGCGCAGGTCGAAGGCGGCCAGCGCGTCGCAGCAGGCGGCATAGGCCTCCGGGTCGGCCGTCCGCTGGTCCGCCACCAGCCGGGGCACGGTGAAGCCCGGCGTGAACCAGCGTGAGGGGGCGTTCTCCGCCAGCCACGCCACGCCCTCCCGGCGTACCCGCTCGGCGCGCTCCTGCCAGGGCCCGGACCCGCCGAAGTGGGCCGAGGAGCAGATCACGGCCAGACTCTCCAGCCGCTCGGGGTGGTGGACGGCCAGGTGCAGGCCCACCGCACCGCCCAGCGACACCCCGGCGTACGCGAACCGCTCGACGCCGAGCGAGTCGGCGAGCGCGAGCACCAGGTCGGCGAGGTCGGCCACGGTCGCCCCGGCCCCGATCAGGCCGGGCGCCGAACCGCCGTGCCCGGGCAGATCCCAGCGGACCACCCGGTGACCGGTCGACAGCTCGGGTGCCACGTCGTCCCACAGGGCGTACGAGGTGCCCAGCGACGGCCCGAGGAGCAGCGGGGGCGCCGAGGGGGCGCCTTCGACACGGTGGTTGAGCAGTCTCTCGGTCAACGTCGCTCCAGGGCACGGTCGATGAGGGCACCGGCGGAACCGGTGTAGCGGGCGGGGTCGGTGAGGTCGTCCAGGTCGAGCCCCTGCAACTCTGGTTCCTCAGCCAGGAGTTCACGCAGCGTTCGGTGTTCGGCGTGGGTGCGGCGGGCGATTTCGGTCAGCAATTCCTTCGCCCGGGCCCGGCCCAGCACGGGGGCCAGCTCGGCGGACAGCCGCTCCGAGACGATCAGCCCCTCGGTCAGCCCGAGGTGTTCGCGCATCGCCTCCGGACGCACCCGCAGCCCCTCCGTCAGCTCCGCCGTGTCCCGCGCGGCGCCCCCCACCGTCCGCAACAGGTCCCGCAGCGGCTCCCACTCCGCGTGCCACGCGCCGGCCGGCCGCTCGTCCTCCGCGGCCAGGGAGCCGTACAGGACGGCCGCCAGCTGCGGGGCCCGCCGGGCGGCCGCCGCGATCAGCGTGGAGCGCACCGGGTTCGCCTTGTGCGGCATCGCCGACGAACCGCCGCCGTTGCCCTCGGCGACCTCGCCGATCTCGGTCCGGGACAGCGTCAGCACGTCCACGGCGATCTTGCCCAGCGCCCCGGCCGTGAAGGCCAGGCACCCGGCGAGGTCGGCGACGGGGGTGCGCAGGGTGTGCCAGGGCAGGAGCGGCGCGGCGAGCGCGAGTTCCCGGGCGTAGGCCTCGGGCAGCACGGTGGGGTCCGCGACGCCGTACGCCCCGAACGCCGCCAGCGTCCCGGCCGCGCCCGCGAGCTGGACCGGAAGCGACGCACGCACCCGTGCCGTGCGGTCCCGGGCGTCGAGCACCAGCGAACGCCAGCCGGCCGCCTTCAGCCCGAACGTGGTCGGTACGGCGTGCTGGGTGAGCGTGCGGCCCGGCATCGGGGTGTCCCGGTGCTCGGCGGCGGTCCTCCCCAGGGCCGCCGCCGTGCGCCCCAGGTCGGCCAGCACCAGGTCCAGGGTGCGGGCGGCGACCAGCATGGTCGCGGTGTCCATGATGTCCTGGCTGGTGGCACCCAGGTGGACGTACGGCCCGTACGGGGCGCCGACCGCCTTCGTCAGGTCGGCGACCAGCGGGATGACCGGGTTGCCGCCCGCCCGGGCGCGCTCCGCGAGGGCGCCGGCGTCGAAGCGCGCCGGATCGGCCGCCTCGGTCACCGCCGCCGCGGCCCCGGCCGGGGCCAGCCCGACGGCCGCCTGGGCACGGGTGAGCGCCGCCTCCGCGTCCAGCAGCGCCCGCAGATAGGCACCGTCACCGGTCGCGGACGCGGCGGCGGAGCCGTACCATCCGGGGCCGAGCAGCCCCGTGTCGGCGCCGCCGTTCGTCGCTGCTGTCACTGGAACTCCAGGAAGACCGTCTCGCCCTCGCCCTGAAGGCGGATGTCGAAACGGTAGGTCCCCTGGCCCTCCTCGGCGGCGATCAGCGTGCCGCGCCGGTCGCCCACCCGGGTGAGCAGCGGGTCGGCGGCGAGTGCCGCGTCGTCGCCGGGCAGGTAGATCCGGGTGAACAGGTGCACCAGCAGCCCGCGCGCGAACACGCACGCACTGATGTAGGGGGCGCTGTCGCCACGGGCACCGGGCCGCAGCGTCCGCGCGTACCAGTGCCCGTCGGCGTCGGTCTGGATCCGGCCCCAGCCGGTGAACTCCACGCCGTTGCGGCCGAGATGGCCACCGCTCGCCGGGTCGCGCCGCATCGAACCGTCGGTGGTGGACACGTTCCCCTCCGGGTCGGCGCCCCAGAGTTCCACGAACGCGTCCGGCAGCGGGGCGCCCTCGCCGTCGAGGACGTACCCGTGGACGGTGACCGTGTCCGGGTGGCCGAGGGGTGCGATGTCCTCGCCGCCGCGGAACGGCAGGGCGTAGCCGTAGAACGGGCCGACCGTGTGCGACGGGGTCGGCAGCACGTTCTCGGGGCTGCTCGCGTCGATCTTCGTCATGGCAGGTCAGCGTCCTTCTTCGAGCCAGGTGGCGCCCGGGCCGTCCAGCACGATGTCCCAGTGGTACCCCATCGAGAACTCCGGCACGGACAGGCTGTGGTCGTAGGTCGCGACCAGCCGCTGCCGGGCCGCGTCGTCCGTCACCGACTGGATGATCGGGTCGTACGGGAACAGCGGATCGCTGGGGAAGTACATCTGCGTCACCAGCCGCTGCGTGAACGCCGAGCCGAACATCGAGAAGTGGATGTGCGCCGGACGCCAGGCGTTGAGGTGGTTGCGCCAGGGGTAGGGGCCCGGCTGGACGGTGGTGAAGTGGTAGCCGCCGTCGGCGTCGGTGAGGGTACGGCCGACACCCGTGAAGTTGGGGTCCAGCGGGGCGTCGTGCTGCTCCCGCTGGTGGGCGTACCGGCCGGCCGCGTTGGCCTGCCAGATCTCGATGAGCTGTCCCCGCACCGGCCGGCCGGCGCGGTCCAGCAGCCGCCCGGAGACCGTGATCCGCTCCCCGATGGGCTCGCCGTGGTGCTGCCGGGTCAGATCGTTGTCGATCTCTGTGATGTCCCGCTCGCCGAAGGCGGGGGAGTGCAGCTCCACCAGCTCCGGGTCCTTGCTGGTGTCGATGGCGACCAGCGGCTGCTTCGGATGCCGGAGCAGGGAGGACCGGTAGGGGGCGTAGTCCCGTCGGGGGTGGTGCTCGACGGGGGCGCCCTCGGCCACGCGCTTCTCGTAGGCGGCGTGCTCGGCGGCGATCTCGCGGTCGATGTCGGCTTGGGTGAGTGTCATGACCCGTGTCTCTCGATTAATCAGCGCACTGAGTATTTCGGCGAGGTGCCTCTCACGCTGCCACCGGCGTCGCGGCCCGTCAAGGCCGAGTATCGTTCAGTGCACCAATCAATTCGGAGCAGGGAGCGCACATGGCCGCGGTGGACCTCACCACCCACCCCGGGCACCTGGCCCGGCGCCTTCAGCAGGCCCACTACCTGCTGTGGAACACGATGGTCTCGGAGGAGATCACCTCGCCGCAGTTCGCCGTCCTGAACGTGCTGGTCGCCGAGCCGGGGCTGGACCAGCGGACCGTGGGGGAGAGGGTGGGCCTGGACCGGTCGACCATCGCCGAGGTCATCAGCCGGCTCACCCGGCGCGGGCTCCTCGACAAGGTGCGCGACCCGCAGGACGGCCGCCGCTTCCTGCTGCGCCTCACCGACGCCGGGCTGCGCACCCACCGCAAGCTCGTCGTGCGCACCGCCCGGATGAACCAGGTCTTCCTGGCTCCGCTGTCGGCCGCGGAACAGACCCAGTTCTTCGAGCTCATCCGCCGCGTCGCGGACGCGGCGGAGGGTCTGCGCAATCCCGCGGAGCCGCCGGCCGGCCAGGACTGATGCCGGTGCTCGGGTGTCCCCCAGGACCTGGCAGACCCCACGACCCTCACGACCCCAGGATCTCCGCGAGGTCGTACCGCACCGGCTCCTCCAGCTGGGCGTAGGTGCAGCTGTGCGGCGTCCGGTCCGGGCGCCAGCGGCGGAACCGGGCCGTGTGCCGGAAGCGGGCCCCGTTCTCCATGTGGTCGTACGCCACCTCCGCCACCCGCTCCGGCCGCAGCGGGATCCAGGACAGGTCCTTCTTGCCGGACCAGCGGCTCGGCGCCCCCGGCAGCCGGGCCGACTCGTGCGCCGCCTCCTCCGTCCAGGCGGCCCACGGGTGCCCGGAGACGTCGGCCATGCGCAGCGGCTCCAGCTCCTCGATCAGCTCGGCCCGCCGCTTCATCGGGAACGCGGCCGACACCCCCACGTGCTGGAGGGCGCCCCGGTCGTCGTACAGACCGAGCAGCAGCGAGCCGACCACCGGGCCGCTCTTGTGGAGGCGGTAGCCCGCCACCACGACGTCGGCGGTCCGCTCGTGCTTGACCTTGAACATGACGCGCTCGTCCTGGCGGTACCGCAGGGTGAGCGGCTTCGCGACGACCCCGTCGAGACCGGCCCCCTCGTACTGCTCGAACCACTGCCGGGCCACCTCGACGTCGGTCGTCGCCGGGGCCAGGTGCACGGGCGGCGTCACCCCGGACAGCGCCCGGGTGAGCAGGGCGCGGCGGTCCGTCAGCGGGACGTCCAGGAGGGACTGGTCGGCCAGCGCCAGCAGGTCGAAGGCGACGAAGGAGGCGGGCGTCCGCTCCGCCAGCGTGCGCACCCGGGAGTCCGCCGGATGGATCCGCTCGGTCAGCGCGTCGAAGTCCAGCCGGCCCTCCCGGGCGATCACGATCTCCCCGTCCAGCACGCAGCGTTCGGGCACACGCTCCGTCAGCGCCGCCACCAGCTCCGGGAAATACCTGGTCAACGGCTTCCCGGTGCGGCTGCCGAGCTCCACCTCCGGGCCGTCCCGGAACACGATCGCGCGGAAGCCGTCCCACTTCGCCTCGTACTGCATGTCCGGTGGGATCCTCGCCACCGGCTTGGCGAGCATCGGCTTCACGGGCGGCATCACCGGCAGATCCATGCGTTCGACTCTACGAGCGCTCCCTGAGCCCCGCTCGTCGCGCGGCGCGGGCCGATGTGCGGGGCGGGGACGGTGCGCCTACCGTGGCCGCATGGGTGATGCGGTGGAACTGGAGGTGGCCGGGCGGACGGTTCGGCTGTCCAGCCCGGACAAGGTGTTCTTCCCGGAGCGCGGTTTCACCAAGCTGGACGTCGCCCGCTACTACGCGGCCGTGGGCCCCGGCATCCTGCGCGCCCTGCGCGACCGTCCCACCACCCTCCAGCGTTACCCGGACGGAGTCGAGGGCGAGTGGTTCTACCAGAAGCGCGCGCCCAAGGGCATGCCCGGCTGGATCCCCACCGCCCACATCACCTTCCCCAGCGGCCGCACCGCCGACGAGATGTGCCCCACCGAGGAGGCCGCCGTGGTGTGGGCGGCGCAGTACGGCACCCTCACCTTCCACCCGTGGCCGGTGCGCCGCACCGACGTCGACCACCCCGACGAACTCCGCATCGACCTCGATCCGCAGCCCGGCACCGACTTCGCCGACGCCGTCCGCGCCGCCCACGAACTGCGCGCCGTCCTCGACGAGTTCGGCGGACTGCGGGGCTGGCCCAAGACCTCCGGCGGCCGTGGGCTGCACGTCTTCGTGCCCATCGAGCCGCGCTGGACCTTCACCCAGGTCCGGCGCGCCGCGATCGCGGTGGGCCGCGAACTGGAACGCCGGATGCCGGACCGGGTGACCATCAGGTGGTGGAAGGAGGAACGCGGCGAGCGGATCTTCGTCGACTACAACCAGACCGCCCGCGACCGCACCATCGCCTCCGCCTACTCCCTGCGCCCCCGCCCGGACGCCCCCGTCTCCGCGCCGCTGCGCTGGGTGGAGGTCGACGACGTCCGCCCGGAGGACTTCGATCTCGTCACCATGCCGGCGCGGTTCGCCGAAGTGGGCGACGTGCACGCCGACATGGACGACCACGCCTTCTCCCTCGATCCGCTCCTGGAACTCGCCCGCCGTGACGAACACGACCACGGCCTCGGCGACCTGCCGTACCCGCCCGAGTACCCGAAGATGCCGGGCGAGCCGAAGCGCGTCCAGCCGAGCCGGGCCCGGCCCGAACAGCCCTCCTGAGGGGCCGGCCGTCCTGGGCGCCGTCCGCGCTCCCTGACCTCCTGTCACCCGGGGCTATGCTGATCGGCAGCCGCCGACGAGGAGGGCCGAGGTGTCCGAGGCAGTGTCGCGTCCCACCCTGGAGGCCGTGGCCGCGCGGGCCGGGGTGTCCCGGGCGACCGCCTCCCGGGTCGTCAACGGCGGCGACGGCGTGCGTGAGCCCCTGGTGACGCGGGTCCGGCAGGCGGTCGAGGAACTCGGTTACGTCCCCAACCAGGCGGCCCGCTCCCTGGTGACCCGACGGCACGACGCCGTCGCCGTCGTGATCGCCGAACCCGAGACCCGGATCTTCACCGACCCCTTCTTCGCCCTCCAGCTGCGCGGCATCAGCAAGGAACTGACCGCCCACGACAACCAACTGGTGCTGCTGCTCACCGAGGGACGGGACGACCACGCGCGGGTCGCCCGCTATCTCGCCGGCGGCCACGTCGACGGCGCGCTCGTCTTCTCACTGCACCTCGACGACCCGCTGCCCGGCCTGATCGAGGGCGCCAAGGTCCCCACCGTCTTCGGCGGGCGGCCCGGCTGGAGCGACGGCTCGAACGACGTCGTGTACGTCGACTCCGACAACCGGGGCGGCGCCAGGGACGCCGTACGCCACCTCGCGGGCCTCGGCCGGACCCGGATCGCGCACATCAGCGGGCCGCTGGACCAGACGTCCGCGGCCGACCGCCTCGACGGCTACCGGGACGTCATGGGCCGGGCCGACCCACGGCTGGTCGTGGCCAGCGACTTCACCCCGGCCGGCGGAGAGCGCGCCATGGCCGAACTCCTCGACCGCTGCCCGGACGTCGACGCCGTGTTCGCCGCCAACGACCTGACCGCGCTCGGCGCCCTGCGCGTGCTGCGCGAACGCGGTCGCCGGGTGCCCGAGGACGTGGCCGTGATCGGATTCGACGACCTCCTGCCCGTGACCGAGCAGGACGGACCGTCGCTGACGACGGTCCGTCAGGACATCGAGGAGATGGGCCGGCTGATGGCCCGGCTGCTGCTGCGGGGCCTGCACCGGAGCGAGCCGGCGGGCGCACCGTCCAGCATCATCCTGCCCACGACACTGGTACGGCGCGCTTCCGCCTAGGGCCCTTCTGATGGATCTCCGCGGCGTCGCGACGCCCGCCACCCCGCACGCCGATCGCACGCACCGAACGCCGCTCCTTCTCCCACGGAG
>NZ_JBEYJU010000087.1:0-40715 GCF_040703965.1 Streptomyces sp. NPDC006655
CCTTCGGCAAGCGGGGCCCGCTTCAGCCGGGGGACGAAGGCCACGCCACCGCGCACACGGACTCGGGGCTCGCCTGCGGCCACCGCGAGCCGCACAGCCTTCACCATCGTCGAGTACGGGGAGGTCTCCGCGCTGCCCCAGTGCTCGGCGTGGTCGCTCTCGACAAGAACGATACGGTCGGGGTGCTCCGACTGTGCCGAACGCAGCAGGCCCGACACGGCGGCTGCGGTGAGATCGTCCTCCGCGTCAGCAACGACCACAACGAGGCGGGTGTGCGCCAGGGCCGGCGCCGCCAGCCATGCCTGGACAACGGCCAACGCGGCGGCCACGGCCTCACGCGGACCGGCGGGCGCATGCCCGGCCTCATACACCACAAGGCCCGCTGCCCCTGGACCGTCCACCGCAAGGACAGCAACGTCTTCGGCATCGACGACGACCGCCGTATGACCGGCGTCCTCACTCACCTCACCCGGGGAAACGGGAAGCTCGACCCAATCGACCAGGAACAGGCCGCCGGCGGCCGACACGTCCGCGATCTCTGCCTCTTCGGGCGAAAACGGCTCGGCGACCACGGCATCAGCGGTCAGCACCGGCACTGCGGTGGCGTCCACCAGCTCAAAGCGGGTCACCCCCGTGGCACCACGGGCTGCGCGTACCCGTACCGCTGCCGCGCCGGAAGCCAGCAAGGACACCCCGCTCCACCGCGTCGCGATCATGCCTTCGGGCAGGGCCGTGCAGACCGCCGCGTCGAGCAGCGCCGGATGCAGGCCGTAGCGGTCGGCATCACCGACCGCCTCATCCAGGGCCACATCAACTCCAGGAGCGTCCTTCGGCCACGCGCCACCAGAAGGGGACGGGGCCACCGGGCCGGGCACCAACGTGCCGTGCGCGTGGCGTGTCCACACCGCCTCCCAGCCGGCGTTGTCCCGACGCGAGTACACCTCCACCGGCCGCCGCCCCCGCTCATCGGCCTCCCCGACGGTCATCTGCACGACCTGGCCGCCGCGCAGCGGCAACAGCACGGGCCGGTCCACGGTCAACTCCTCGACCACCGCACAGCCCACCTCGTCACCGAACCGGATGGCCAGCTCGACCAGCACCGCGCTCGGCACGACGACGACTTCACCCACCGTGTGACCACCCAGCCAGGGGTGCGCGTCAACCGACCACCGCGAAGTGGTCATGAAACCACCGGAATCCGGCCGGCCGACGATCGCCCCGATCAACGGATGATCAACACCCGCCTGACCCAACGCGACCGCATCAACCACAGGAGCGGAACGCAGCCAGTAATGCTGACGATCGAAGGCATACGTCGGAAGCTCGACCTGGGTGGCGGCAGCACTGGCCGGGAGGACACCCGCCCAGTCGACGGGGACGCCCCGGACGAACAGCTCGGCCATCGAGACCAGCAACCGGCCCAGGCCGCCCTCCTCACGGCGCAGCGAACCACCGACCACCGCCTCCGTGCCGGCCTGGTCGACGATCTCACTGACCGGCTGCACCAGAACCGGGTGAGCGCTCGACTCCACGAAGACGGTGTGACCACCGGCCAGAAGATCGGCGATCGCGGGACCGAAACGGACCTGGCTCCGCAGGTTCCGGTACCAGTACCCGCCCCCCAGGACACCCGCCTCCCGCACCCACTCCCCCGTCACCGTCGAGTAGAAAGGAATCAACGGGGCTTGGGCCCGGATGTCGGCGAACGCCTCACCCAAGGTCTCCTCGATCGCCTCCACATGCCGGGTGTGGGAGGCGTAATCCACCGCCACCCGACGCACGCGGACGCCCTCCGCGGCAAGAACCTCCAGCGCTTCGTCGAGGGCTCCGGCGTCACCAGCGATCACCACGGACGTGGGACTGTTGACCGCCGCCACCTCGACACGGCCCGACCACCGCTCGATACGCCCGGCCACCTCAGCCTCGGACAGCGCCACCGACGCCATACCGCCACGGCCCGCCAGACTTGCGGCGATGACCTGACTGCGTACCGCCACGATGCGAGCGGCGTCCTCCAGAGACAGCGCGCCCGCCACACACGCGGCCGCGATCTCACCCTGCGAATGCCCGACCACCGCATCCGGCACCACACCCACCGACGCCCACACCGCAGCCAGACCCACCATCACCGCAAAACTCGCAGGCTGCACCACATCCACCCGCTCCAACAGCCCAGCCGGAGCATCCCCCCGCAGCACATCCACCAACGACCAGTCGACCCACCGCTCCAACGCCGCCGCACACTCAGCGACCCGCTCCGCGAACACCGGCGAAGAGTCAAGGAGTTCACGCCCCATCCCCACCCACTGCGAACCCTGCCCCGGGAACACCAGAACCGTCCGCCCCGCACCCACGGCCGACGACAATCCACCAGCGACCACACCAGGACGAGACTCACCCCGCGCCAGCGCCTCCAGACCCGCCACAGCCTCACCCCGCGAGCCGACCACCACCACCGCACGCTCGGACAACACCGCCCGCTGACCAACCAACGCCGCAGCCACATCCGGCAACGACACCTCACTCGACCCCACAAACGACGCCAACCGCCCCGCCTGGCCTGCCAGGGATACCCCCGAGGCCGCGGACACCACCAACGGCACCACTCCATCGACGACGTCCACCGTCAGCTCAGACTTGACGGGCTCCGTCTCCGGTGCCTGCTCCAGGATCAGGTGCGCGTTCGTGCCGCTGAGACCGAAGGACGACACACCAGCACGGCGGGGCCGACCGGTGTCGGGCCACTCCCGGGGCTCGGTCAGCACGTGGACGGCGCCCGCCGACCAGTCCACCTGCGACGATGGAGCATTGAAATGCAGCGTCGCCGGCATCACGCCGTGGCGCATCGCCTCCACCATCTTGATCACACCAGCCACCCCCGCCGCCGCCTGCGTGTGACCGATGTTCGACTTCAGGGAACCCAGCCACAACGGGCGCCCGGGTTGCCGGTTACGACCGTACGTCGCCAGCAGGGCCTGCGCCTCGATGGGATCGCCGAGCACCGTGCCCGTGCCGTGCCCTTCCACTACGTCGACCTCGGCCGTCGAGAGACCAGCCGACGCCAACGCCTTACGGATCACCCGCTGCTGCGAAAGACCATTCGGCGCCGTCAGACCATTCGACGCGCCGTCCTGATTGACCGCGCTGCCGCGGATCACCGCGAGCACCCGATGCCCGTGCCGCCGCGCCTCCGACAACCGTTCCAGAACCACCACCCCGACACCCTCGGCCCACCCGGTGCCGTCAGCGGCATCCGCGTACGACTTGCACCGGCCGTCCGAGGACAGTGCACGTTGCCGCGAGAACTCCACGAACGTGGAGGGGTCCGCCATCACCGTCGCGCCGCCTGCCAGCGCCATGGAGCACTCACCCTGGCGCAGCGACTGGACCGCCAGATGCATGGCCACGAGGGAGGATGAGCAGGCCGTGTCCACGGTGATCGCGGGGCCCTCGAAACCGAACACATACGACACGCGCCCGGATGCCACGCTCGACGCCGTGCCCGTCTCGCCGAAGCCCTCGAGTTCCGCCGGAGCCGCACCCGACAGCCCGTACCCTTGTCCCATCAGGCCTGAAAAGACCCCGACGTCACGACCTTTCAGCGTCCATGGGTCGATCCCGGCCCGCTCCAGCGCCTCCCACGAGGTCTCCAGCAGCAGCCGTTGCTGCGGATCCATGGCAAGTGCCTCACGCGGTGAGATCCCGAAGAACCCGGCGTCGAACAGGCCCGCCTCGTGCAGGAAGCCGCCCTGATCGACATACGACGTGCCGGTCTTCTCCGGGTCAGCATCGAACAGGCCGTCCAGATCCCAGCCTCGGTCCTCCGGGAAGCCGGACACACCGTCCCGGCCCTCGCTGACCAGCCGCCACAGGTCCTGGGGGCTCGCCACACCGCCTGGAAGGCGGCACGCCATACCCACGATTGCAATCGGCTCCGCGGGGTCGGCGGCCCCGGTCCGGTCCTTGTCAGCCGTCGCCTCCCCGGCCGTGTCGTGCAGACCCAGGACCCTGGCCCGCAGGTGTGCGGCAAGGGCCTCGGGAGTCGGGTGGTCGAAGGTCACGGTCGTGGGCAGACGCAGCCCGGTCCGTTCGGTCAGCCGGTTGCGCAGCTCGACGACGGCGAGGGAGCCGAGGCCGAGGTCGCGGAAGGACCGGTCCACCGGGGTTGGTTCGGTGCTCGTGTGGGTGTGGACGGCGGCGGTCTCCTTGCGGATCATCTCGCCGAGCAGGGCGAGCTGGGCCCGCTCGTCCAGATCGGCCAGGCGCGCGCGTAGGGCGGCGGTGATCGTCTCGTCGGCCTGGGCGGTGGCGCGGGGCTCCTGTTCCGTCAGAGTGTCGAGTAGCGTCTGCACTCGGTCGCCGGGGTGGATGGTGCTCGGCCAAAGCGCCAGCAGGGCAGGGGATCCGGTCTCGATCAGCGCGTCGAAGGCGGCGGGGCCCTCGTCCGGCCGGCCGAGGGCCAGCAGCGAGCCGGGCAATCCGTGCAGTCGGCGGTTGCGGACCACGGCTTCGGTGAGGGCGGTGGTGACCACCGTCGAGGCGAGGCCGTCGGACTGCGCGCCCAGCAGTGCGGCAGCGTCGGTCACCACGACGAACGCGGTGAGATCGTCGTCGGCGGTGAACTCATGCAGCGTTCGGGCGAGTTCGGGATCATCAGCGGTGTGGACGACTGCGGTCACTGGACCGGTCCTGGTCAGCGCCTCATACAACTCCAGCGAATCCGAGCCGTCGGCCACGACGCGGACGATGTCCGCCCCCTCCGGCAGTGGCTCGTCCTGGCTCCACTTGTCGTAGGTATTCGTTGTCTGGACGAGCACGAGGTGTCGTGTTCCGTACTCGGTGACCAGGTGGCGGGCGAGGACCAAGCCAGTCTCCGTGTCGGCACCCGTGACGACCACGACGCCGTCCATCCCCGGCGTGGCAAGATCCGGCCTGTCGGCGACGGGGAGGCGCACGAGCCTGGGCCGCATCAGTTCCCCGTCCCGTACGGCGAGCTGGGGCAGGCCCGAGGAGACGGCACCGATCAGCGCCGCGGCGTACTCGGACTCCGGCGTGCAGGCTTCGACGTCGACGATTGTCAGCGGCGCCGCGCCGTCACCCCCGTCGGCCTGTGCGGCCCGTGCGGCTGCCCAGAGGGCAACTTCGGAGCCGTCTGGCGTCGCGTCCCCGTCGGTGACGCCCATCGCGCCCCGGGTAAGGACGACGAGCCGGGACCCGGTCTCCTTGCCTCCTCCAGCGCAGGTCCGCGTCAACGTGTCCGCGTCTGCCTCTGTGAGGATCGCCACGTCGGTGACCGTGTCAGGGGTGGTGCGTGACGTTGAAAGGTCAGCGTACTGCCGTACGTCGGCGACGCCGGCCTTCCGAAGAGCGGCGACCAGGCGGTCGGTGACGGCGGTCCGACCCACCACTGCCCAGCGCAGCTCTTCCGGCGCGTCAGGGGAGACTGCCACCCTGCTCCAGTCCCTCAGCATGAGTCCCTCGTGGTGACCGTCGGCGGCGTATCGCAGCCGGGCCGGCAAGTCAGCGAGAAGGCGCCGGACGACCTTCCCCGAGGCGGTCCTGGGGATGGTCCGGGCCTCGTATATGCGCTCGGGGATCTTGTACTGCGAGAGTTGGGTGCGGCAGTGGTCGATCAGCCGGGCGAGGTCGACGCCGGCCGGACCAGGGACCACCCAGGCGACGGGGACCTCGCCGAGGGTGTCGTGAGGCATGCCGGCGACTGCGACGTCGGCCACGCCCTCGGCCACGCGCAAGGTGGCCTCGATCTCGTCGGGGTGGATGTTCTCACCGCCGCGGATGATGACATCCTTGAGACGGCCGCAGATGGTGAAGTAGCCGGCTTCGTCGCGCCGGGCCAGGTCGCCGGTGTGGAACCAGCCGTTCTGTAGGGCCTCGGCGGTGGCCTGTGGGTTGTTGTGGTAGCCCACCATGACGTTCGGCCCGCTGACCCAGACCTCGCCCTCGTGCCCGGCGGGCACGTCCTGCCCGGTGCGGGGGTCGACGATCCGGACTCCGACACCGGGCACGGGAAGGCCACAGGAGCCCTCGACCACGTGGCCGTCGGGCGGGTTGATGGTGATGGCCCCGCAGGTTTCGGTGCTGCCGTAGGCGTCGACGAGGGGGATGCCGAAGGTCTCCTCGAAGGAGCGGCGCAGTCCAGGGCCGGTGACGGCACCGCCGACGAGGCCGACCCTGAGATCGGGCAGCGAGAGGCCGGTGCGGCGGGCGCTGCCGACCAGGTGGTGGTAGGTGGTGGGAACGCCGGCCAGGAAGGTGGACCGGTCCTCGCGCAGGGCAGTCAGAATGTCGTCGGCCGAACTGCCGTCCATGATCCGGGCGGTGGCGCCGGAGACAGTGACGGACAGGACGCAGGCAATGTGAGACAGGCTGTGGAAGAGAGGCAGTGGCCACAGCACGCGGTCATGCTCGGAGAGTCCGGGCACGGGAATGTAGCAGGAGGCAACGGAGTAGAGGCAGTTGCGCTGGGTGGAAAGGACGCCCTTGGGGCGGCCGGTGGTACCCGAGGTGTAGAACATCCAGGCCACCTCGTCGAGGCCGAGGTCGTCCGGAGCATCGTTGACGGGCTCGGTGGCGGCGAGTTCCTCGAACGCCACGGTGCCCGGGGGCAGCATGTGCCCGGCACGGGCGCCGGGGGCGCCGGGGGCGCCGGCCACGACGACGGAAACCCCGCGGGCTGCGCGGGGAATTGACTGAAGGAAAGTTTCTGCGTGTGCAGTGCCGGTGAGGGCGAACGCCGCTGCGCTGTCGGCCAGGAGGTATTTGATTTCCGCCGGGGCGGCCTGTGGGTTGATCGGTACGCCGATGCCGCCGGCCCGTACCACGGCGAGGTAGCTCTCCACCATCGCCACCGAGTTGCCGAGACACAGAGCCACCCGGTCGCCGCGCCGGACACCGAGGTCGACCAGGTGACCGGCCAGTCTCCTCGTCCGTGCGTCGAGTTCCCTGTAGGTGACCGCGTACCGGTCGTCCTCGAAAGCTGTCTTGTCCGGGAACCGGCCCGCGTTCTCACTGAGGATGACCGGTAGCGGGGTGATCAGGTCGGGAAGCACCTTGACTCGAACTCCTAGCCGGCTATCGGGGATGGCCAAATGCTGTTCGGCAAGCACGTGTGTCTGTAGGGGTGAGTCAGCTCGACCGTGTGATGGTCGGCTTCCGAGCTTGCGATGTCTTGGACCGGCTGACGCAGCCTGCGCGGGGCCGAAAGACTCCCGATGGTCCGCGAAGGTCGAGGACTGACCTGCATGACACTAGACAGGACGGCCTTCGCGGGGCATCCCCTGCTCTGGTAGGTCCCGGTCGAAGGTGTGAGAGCGTGGTGGTGACCCGTGCTGCAACTCACCTGGGTGCTCGTCCTTCCAGAACCGGGTAGTCCTCGGCGCTGCGATCGATGACCGCTTCGGCTTCCACGGAGCGGCGGGCTGCCTTCTGCGGCGAGGAGACCACACACATCGGGTTCGCTCCCCCGGCGGGCGCCAGCTGGGGGCGTATGAGCCGAGTCCGCCGCTCGCTCGCGCCCCAGATCAGTACTTTGTCGCCCTGCTTCAGCTGCGCGCCGTTGCCAGCTCAGCGAGGCCGCCGAGGTTGGCCTCGAGGCCCCCGATGCGCTGCTCTGGATGGAGCATGGTGTCGTCGTGCCCGTCGGAGCTCTCCAGCTCGACGGAGAGGCAGTGCGCCGGCGACCCGGTCCCCGGGGGGTGCCACCGGTGCACGCCAGGGCCGGTGCGCAGCACCACCCGCCAGGTCCGAGCCCAGTACGTGGTGCGGCAGGTCGTGGCGCCCGGCTGCTCACTGAGGCATCCGTAGCGCTCGAGGAAGCCGAAGGTCGGCACGGGCTCGAAGATCGAGGGCCACACGGTGTTGCAGTCGATCGCGCTCGCCATCACGGCGATCAAAGGCCCGCCCGGACTCGGCTGCGGTGTCGCGACCTCCTGCACCCTCCTCCTGCACCCGCAGGGACCTACGGAGATCCTTCGCCTTCGAGTCCATGCCCTCGGACATCGCGGTGTCCTCCCGGCGCACCACTTCTTGTGGTTGCGTCATCGGCCTGCGCCGGTCGGATGCAGCAGGGCGCCGGCCGCCAGGCCACCGGGGCGGGACCTCCGCTGCACGGTCGGCGAGGAAGAAGCGGCCGCCCCGGAAGACCTGTGTCCTCGGTCGGCCGGCGATGCACTTCCGCCCGCCCGCGGTCTCCAGCGGGTTGCGGCAAGCAGGTGTGGACTCCTAAGAGATCTGCGGGCATGCAGGCATCAGGCCGCGAGCTTCTTGAGCGTCTCCTGGGCAGTTGCCAGGGACTTCTCCCCCAGCGGCTTGAGCTCCGCCATGGCCGGCACGCTCGCGGCCAGGGTCAACTCGGCATGCACGAAAGTGAGGTTGTCCGCGAGACCGATCGCCTTCAGGATGTGCCGCATGTACGGCTCCTGGTAGTCCTGGCCCTCGCGCGGGGTCCCCGGAGCGTAGGAGCCGCCGCGCGCGGTCACCACGATGACCGCCTTGCCGCTGAGCGGACCGGAATCGGCCCCCGGGAGAATCGCGTGGGCCGGGCTGACCAGCAGGTCGATCCAGGCTTTGACGCTTGACGGGATCGTGTAGTTGTACATCGGTACGCCGAGCACGATCGTGTCGGCGTCGTGCACCTCGGACACCACCGTGTCGACGAGCGCCTTCTCCTCGTCCGTCTGGCCGTGATCGCGGCTGGGGTCCAGGACGTACTCGCGTACGGGATGGGTGAGATGGGGGATGGGCTGGGCGGCCAGGTCGCGGTGGACGTAGCCGGCGTCAGGGTGGTTTTGCCGCCACTGAGTCGCGAAATACGAGGTCAGCTGACGCGACGTGGAACCCTCATGGCGGATGCTCGCATCGATGTGAAGAAGAGAAGACACAAAGACCCCTGAAATTTGCTGGGCAGTTCGTCAAGACCGCAGTTGGTCCGCGAAACCGAGAGCTGACCTGCATGACTCTAGACAGTGCGGTCTTCGCGAGGCATCCCCTGGTCTGGTAGCTCCTGACCGAAGGCATGAGACCCATGAAGATGGCATGTAGGTTTGGCATCATGCGTAGCTCAACAGGCCTTCCCCAGCACCGAGCTTGGTCTGGGCCGGCCGCTGTGCTGATGGGCCCCTGGACCACGGCTGGCTCGGGCAGCGCATTCCGCGGGAAGTGATCTGTCAGGTACAGATCAGGGTCGCGTGTCCTGCGGTGGGTCAACGTGTTTCGTGGCGCCATTCGACTGTCCAGAAGGGGTGAAGGTGGAGTCGACGAACGGCCGTGGACGCCTGCTCGCCATCAGCGACCTACATGTCGGCTACGCCGAGAACCGCGCCCTTTTGGAGAAGATCCAGCCCACGTCGGAGGAGGACTGGCTGCTGGTCGCCGGTGACGTCGCCGAAACCGTCGCCGACATCCGCTGGACCCTTGAACTACTGGCCGGCCGCTTCCGCAAGGTGATCTGGGCACCCGGCAACCACGAGCTGTGGACCCACCAGAGCGACACGATCACCCTGCGCGGCGTGGAACGGTACGAGCACCTTGTCGCCATGTGCCGGGACATGGGTGTGACCACACCCGAGGACCCCTACCCCGTGTGGGCCGGCCCGGACGGACCGGCAGCCATCGCACCGCTCTTCCTGCTCTACGACTACTCGTTCCTCCCCGACGGCTGCACGACCAAGGAGGAGGGACTCGCGTACGCGCACGACACCGGGGTCGTGTGCTCCGACGAGTACCTGCTACACCCCGATCCCTATCCCAGCCGTGAGGCGTGGTGCCGGGCCCGGGTGGCTGCGACCCAACGCCGGCTGGAGGAGATCCCCGGCGATCTCCCCGTGGTGCTGGTGAACCACTATCCGCTGGACCGGCATCCGACGCGAGTCCTGCGCTACCCGGAGTTCGCCATGTGGTGCGGCACCCGCCTGACCGCCGACTGGCACCGCCGTTTCCGGGTCGCATGCATGGTCTACGGTCATCTGCACATTCCGCGGACCACCCACCACGAAGGCGTCCGCTTCGAAGAGGTGTCGCTGGGCTACCCCCGAGAATGGGGCTCGCGCGCACAGCCGCCCGGAAGGCTGCGTCAAATCCTTCCGAGGGAGGACCAAGAACGCGTTCGAGGAGTTGCTCCCGGGGTCGGTCGCGGTCGTGGGGACGCTGGGCACTGACGCCCTGTGCGCCGCGCTGGCCCGACGGGCTGATCGGCAGCATCACGCACAGCGCGGGCCGCTGGGCCGCACACCGGGACCTGCTCTCGACGGCCGTCGTCGTACACCACTTCTGAAGTATCCACGGCGATGCGAGGAGTACGAGGACGGGCGTCACCGTGGACGGCACCAAGCAGCAGCGTCGCGGCACACCCTCCAGCGCATCCAGGACGTCGCGCTCGAACCCTTCGCCGAGCAGGACTACGGGAAGACGTCCCTCAGAGGATCGCCGAGCGGCTCGACGTCACCAAGACGGCGTTCTACGACAACTTCAGGACCAAGCAAGAGATCATCGTCAGCCTCTTCGAGGATGTGACGCAGCCGGTCCGGGACCTGATCGAGTGGGGCAGGGACCAGCCGACACCCCCGATACCAAGCAGGAGTTCGTACGGCGCTACAGCGTGGCCTTGGCCGGCACGGCACCGCGCTGAGGTCCGCTGCGTCAGCGCCAGGTCACCCTACACGCGGGGATGTTCGTGATGCAGGACGTGGAAGGCAACTCTCGGGAGCGACCACCGCATGCTCGGACGGCCGGAGTGTGCAGCGTCGGCCACCCTCACGGGTGACGATCAGCACGTCACCCTGAGCTGAACAGTTGAGAGCCAGACACCTCTCTCGACGGCACGGGAGCCCTGTCCGTTGCCTACGCGGTTCCGCCGTCCCCCGTCCGGAGGCCACCCTGCAAACCCCCAATGTTGGTCCACTCCCTGGCCAATTCCACGCGTGAGGAGATCTGCAGCTTGCAGAATATTTTCTTCAGATGGTAGGCCACAGTATGTGGCGATATGAAAAGGTGTTTAGCCGTCTGGGTGTTGGTCATTCCTTGTGCTACCAGTTTAGCCACCTTGGCTTCTGTTTCCGTGAGATTCGCGATCGCCGATGGTGGGGTTGCGCGCCAACGGGATTGGTGGTGCCTGACACCGAGACCCCACAGTCTCTTCTTGATGCGCAAGGCATCGAGCGGGGCCCCCGCCTTGATATAGGCGTCAGCGCTCTGCTCCAATACTCTTATGGCCTGGTCCTGTTGCGACCGCTCACGGGCCAAGAACTTTCCGATGTCTTCTATAGTCGAAGCTCGCGCCCAGGGGTGGACCTGCGTCTTCGCAGCGAGCCGGAGATCGACCAAATTTCGCTCGAATAGACTTTGCGCGTGCAGGGCTGATGCGGCCAGCGCATGGTGCTGCGGGTTCATTTCAGCCAGTTTCTGAGCCAGCTTCACTGCTTTGTGCGCCGTTGGCTTCTGGTCGAATTTCAGCGCCAGCCGCACGATCCAGGGGGCGGCAGCCGACTGTGACAGGAGTACGTTCCTGCTGACCGTGCCGAAGTCAACGAGTTCCTCGATGACTGGTGCGACACCCTCGGCCCCCCTTTGGGCTTCGCGTATCCGCACGTTCACCCATGCACACTGTCCCGCCAGCAGGGTGAGACGCCCCATGAATGCGTCGTCGGTTATCCTCTGCATGTGCGACGAAGCCGTATTCACTTCTGCACGCCGCAAAGCGATCAATGCCAGGATGAGGTGACTCGCGATTCGGATTTCAGAGTCACCCTCGGCTTGGGCAAGCACCTGGTCACTCAGGGCCGCTGCCGCGTCCAGGTCTCCCGCCATGAAAGCCAGGTGCGACCGAGCCAGCGAGAGGCCGGCCGAGGAGACCACCGGGCCGAAGAGACTGCTATTCGGATTCTCTGGATGGTAGAGAAGTTTCGTTACGCGTTTGAATTCTCCTCTCCTTGTCAGCAGGAAAGCCAACCACATTACAGTACGCAGGTCACAGTCGCATGAAGAGTCAGGAGCCGTCTTGGCAGCAGATTCTTCAGCAAGACACAGACTGCGATCGGACCAGCCATTCAGCCAGAGAGCTATCGACTGTCGGATGAGTTGACATTTTGCGCATGTTCCAGCATTGGGAAATATGCGCGCAGAATCTGCCAGAAATGACCTTGCCGGCATTTAAAATCCTTCCCCCGTCCCCTCAGCGATCAGGCTTTCAGGTTCGATTTAAACTTTCAAGTGCCTTTCCTGGCCGTCATGGCTTGATGTGATCGCTCTCGACAACGACGGTAAATATTAACCGAGCCGTTTCAAACCTGCCGCTCCAGGGTAAGGGGCGCGGCGATTGACGGCATTCGATTCGAATTGCACCGGGGCCTGCGGGAGATCCGCCACGCCTTCAGTCGCGTGACGCCGCTGTCGACCGGCACCCGCGCTGTGGCCAGATCTCGGTTGACGGTTTGCTGAATTGGCCTGAGCTTGTCGTTTAACCCGCGGCTGTCGAACGAGTACTACAGCATAAGATCTTGATGTGGTGATCGGTTCTGCTCGGGTCGTCGCCAGGGGCGGAGGCAGGCCGGCGCCGGGACGGCCAGCCGGGTCAGCGGAAGGTGCTCCTTCCCGCCGTCTTCTGCGCTTTTCCCGTCTCTGCCGGTCCGGGGCGGTGGATGGCCGGGTGGGGGCGGACCTGGTACTGGCCGAGCCCGGTGATCTGCTTGGCAAGCTCGTTGTCCCCGTGGTACCGGGCCCAGAGATCGCTCTACCGAAGGTCCCGTTGCTGAGGCATTCGGCAACCCGGCGCCCCGACGCGTCGGCCCAAGATTTGTACGCCCCGGGTCACCTGGGGGAATCAACGCAGGTCGCGACCGTGCGCCTCCTCGCCAACCGTCCCCCTGGCCGTTGCGAACCGGCTTCCTTTCTCGCGGCCGGTTTCCGGCGCGGGGGACGCGGGCGCGAACTGCTGCGGCAGCTGATCGGCCTGTCCAAGACGGCCCGCAGTTTCGGCTCGCTCTTGGGCAGCGGCTTGCCGAGGACCGGTGGCCGGACCCCTCATCAGCGGCTCCGACGGCGCCTCTTGGCCCGGTGACGCCACCCCAGGTCATCAGTTCGCCAGGAGGGCACGGTCATGCCGGGCTCGCAGACCAGCGGCCCGCTTGCAGGACCGCGAAGAAAGACAATGAGGGAGATTTCGCTCCCGGATGGAGTGCAGCAGCCCTCCACGGTCTCTGTTTCCCGTGGAGAACCTGCACGGCTGCCCGGCCAGAGGGGGAGCAACGGCATGAGGCTGACTCAGTTGCCGGCGCGTAACCGGCAGTGCTTCGGCGAAGCACTGCCGGCTCTCCTTCGACGACGTCGGCTACCGACCACCGGTCGGTCAAGGGCACCGCGCTCGCCTGGTCGGCGGTGGCCGCGCCACCGGCCGTCCCTGGTCGCCTGCTGTCCGCCGTACATCGAACCCGACATCACCTGACCTCGAGCCGTCCGTCCGCCGTCGTTCCTGGAAACCCTGCTGGAGGCACTTCCGCCATGCACGCCGCCCCAAGGCTCGCACCGAGGCGTCAGCCGATCTGGACGCCGGCAGACTGGCGTCACCACCCGGTCGCACAGATGCCCGACTGGCCGGATCCGCAGCTGTTACGCCGGGTCCGCGCGCGGCTTGCCGCCTCCGCCCCCCTCGTGTCGCCGCACGAGGTCCTCGGCCTGCGGCGGCTGCTGTCCCGAGCCGCCCATGCGCAGGCCTTCGTCATCCAGCTCGGGGACTGTGCCGAAACGTTCGACACGCCCACTACCGCCGCAACGACCGCCCGCGTGAACCTGCTGCACACCGCGGCCCGTACTGTCGAGCGGGCGCTGCATCGCCCGGCAGTCCCCGTCGGCCGCATCGCCGGTCAGTACGCCAAGCCGCGGTCCTCGCCCACCGAGAAGGTCGGCGATCTCGTCCTGCCGTCCTTCCGCGGACACCTGGTCAACGACCCGGCGCCCGAGCCCGCCGCCCGCGTCCCCGACGCCACACGCCTGCTGCGGGGGTACCGCCACGCCGACGACGTCCTCGGCCTGCTGCGCGAGCTGGCCGACTCCGGGATGCCGATGCCGGGCATGCCGGCCGGCAGCGTGCCCGCTGTGTGGACGAGCCACGAGGCCCTGGTGCTCGACTACGAGGAACCGCTGGTCCGCCGCGCCTGCGCCACCGGGGCCTGGTATCTGACCTCCACCCACCTGCCGTGGATCGGCGCGCGGACTGCGGACCCGGACGGCGCCCATGTGCGCTTCCTGTCCGGCGTGGCCAACCCGATCGGTCTGAAGGTCGACCCGTCCACCACCCCGGAGCAACTGGTCACGCTGTGCGCTCGGCTCGACCCGGGACACCGGCCCGGCCGTCTCGTCCTGATCTCCCGCATGGGCGCGGGGCGGGTGCGCGAGCTCCTTCCCCCGCTGGTGGCGGCGGTGGCGCGGGGCGGGCATCCGGTGGTCTGGGTGTGCGACCCGGTGCACGGCAACACGTTCACCAGCGGCACGGGGCACAAGACCCGGCACACCGACACCGTTGTTGAGGAGATCCGCGGGTTCTTCGCCGCGGTCCGTGAGGCCCGCGGCTGGCCGGGTGGCATCCACCTGGAGGCCACCCCCGCCGATGTGACCGAGTGCCTCGGCGGCTCTCCCGGCGTGGCCGAGGACGATCTGCCGCTGCGCTACGAGACCGCGTGCGACCCGCGGCTCAACGGCACGCAGACCGCCCAGGTCATGGAGGTGGTGGCCGAGCTCTGCCGGGCGGCCTGAGCGGTATGCCCACAGACACAGGCGCGTGACCTGCGCCGGGGCCCGGACCGATGCCGGCCCACATGGCGCCGCAAGACCGCAGGCTGCGCGCAGGAGGGTTCGCCGCAGGGGACAGCCCGTCCGACGTGATGGGCTCCTCGCCCCGACGGCCGTCTGACCGGAAAACCCAGCGGTCAGACGGGGATGGCGCCGGCCCCTCGACCGTGGCGGTCGGGGGGGCTCGTGTGGGGCCGTGGGGTCGTGGGATGTCAGGCGGCTGCCGGGGTGGGTGACATCGTGACCGAGGGCCTTGACCTGGCGGACGAGGTCGCGGCTCTTGCGGCCCGGGGCGAGGTTGCCGCTGTGGAAGTCGGGGCCGAGGTGTCGGTAATGGGCGGTCAGGTCGTTCATGGGGTGCCAGCCGGACACCAGGATGGAGCGGGCGACGGCGAACAGGGCTTTCATACGGCCGCGGCGTTGGACGATCCTGCGGCAGCGGGCGCCGAGGAAGGTGTCGGTCCGTGCGGCGGAGATTGCTCCTGCGCGATCTCCTCGACGCCAGCGTCGTCGGTGTCCGCCAGGCGCACCTCCCTGGTATCGATCCGTACGGGCCGACGCCTGCCCAGGGGGCCGTAGGGGAAGCGAAAATCTGACCGGCGTGCTCGATGGCAACAGTGCGTGGCCCCTCTGCGGCTCCGGCACCGGACTGACCCACGGCCTCAACGTCCCAACGAGCTGCCGACGTCGGCGGGCAGGCGCCGCACCCATGTTTTCACGCCGTCCAGGCGCACCCGAAGGGAACAGGGGACTGACCTGATGGCCTGTCTGACTTGACGTCCGTCTGACCTGAAGGCCGTCTGACCTGAAGGCCGTCTGACCTGATGGCCCCTCTGCCCCGATGGCCCGCAAACCATCGGGCCGGACGGGCGCTTCAGACGTCGAAGTCGAGTTCGATCTCGTCCGAGACGGCCCGGGCGCGGCAGGCCAGCGTGTATCCCTGGTCGAGTTCCTCCCGGCCGAGGGCGTACTGCCGGTCCATCCGTACGCTGCCGCTCACGACCTTGGCGCGGCAGGTGCCGCACAGGCCGTCCCGGCAGGAGTACGGCGTCTCGGGCCGGGCGCGCAGCACGGCGTCCAGGACCATGCTGTCCGCGGGCTCCACGGTGAGCACGGTGGCCCGGCCGCCGAGCCGGGCGGTGATACGCGCCTGGGCGGACGGACCTGCGCCCTCGGCGGCCCGCGTTGCGGGGCCGCCCTCGGCGGTGAAGAGTTCGACGCGGATACGGGAGGCGTCGGCTCCCCACTTCGTCAGGGCGTCACGGGCCGAGTCGACCAGGCCCCAAGGCCCGCACAGGTAGAAGTGGCTGCTGCCGTCGGGCTCGGCGCCGAGGACGTCCAGCAGCTTCGGCAGCCGCTCGCCGTCGACGCGGCCCGACAGGAGCGTGGCCCCTTGCGTCTCCCGGGAGAGGACGTGCAGGACGAAGAACCGGTTCACGTGGGCGTCCTTCAGATCGGCCAGTTCATCCCCGAGCAGCACCGACATCGAGGTCTGGTTGGCGTAGATCAGCGAGACCCGGCACGTGGGGTCCTCGCGCAGTGCCGCGGTGGCCATGCTCAGCAGCGGGGTGATGCCGCTGCCGCCCGCAACGAGAACGTGATGCGCGCCAGGGTGCTCGGCCAGTCGGAAGCCACCCGTCGGAGGACCGACGTCGAGGCTGTCGCCCGCCGTGAGCCGGGTCGTGGCGTACTCTCCGAAGCCGCCGTCCCCGAGGCGCTTGACCACGATGCGCAGGCCGGCGGCCCGGGTCGGCGGCGGAGGGGGGCAGACCGAGTAGCAGCGGCGGATCTCCTTCCCGTCGGGCCCGCCGAGAAGGTGGCGCACGGTGAGATGCTGACCCGCCCGGAAGGTGAACGTATCCGTCAGTTCCTCCGGCACGTCCAAGAGGACCGCGACGGCGTTATCGGTGAGCTTGTCCACCGCGGTGACCTGCAGCCGGTGGAATCCCGTCACAAGGCGTGGGGTCGACGCCGCTTCGTTACTGTCGTTCAACGGCCAGTCTCCATGCCATGTCGTCACGTCGCTCTCATGTGCGCGAAGGTCTCGTGGCACGCCGTGCAGACCAGGATCGACTGGCATCGGGTCGCGCCGAACGGGCTCTGCGGGCGGGTGGCCGCGGAGCCGCAGTTCGGGCAGGGCACGCCGATCCCGATCCGGACCGGCAGGGGCGCGCTTGTGGAGCCCGGAGGCGCGATCCCGTTGTCGGCCAGTTTTTGCCGGCCGTCGGCGCTGATCCAGTCGGTGGTCCACGCAGGCGCGAGCACCTGCCGTACCCGCCCGTCCGGATGGCCGCACTCGGCCAGTACGGCCCGGATCGAGGCCTGGATGGCTTCCATCGCCGGGCAGCCTGTGTACGTCGGGGTGATGGTGACCTCCAGGACGCGGTCGTCGGCGAGCGCCACGTCGCGGATCACTCCCAGGTCGCCCAGGGAGATCACCGGGAGTTCCGGGTCGGGGACAGCCTCCACCTGCTTCCTGACCCCCTCCACCGACCTGCGCGCACTGGTGGTCACCAGGTACCCCCCGGGTACTGGCGGTGCACCGCCTGGAGTTCGGCCACCAGCGGGGCGAACGCCTCCGTATGCAGCCCCTCCCGGCCGCCGACTGCCCGCCAGCGCGGGGTGGGAAGGCTCAGCCCCGCTTCCGTGAGGACGGCGGTCACCGACTCCTGCCACTCGGTGTGCAGCCGTGCCGGGTCGACCCCCGTGCCGTCGGCGTCCAGCCGTGCCACCATTTCGTCGCTGTCGAACAGTTCGGCCGTGTACGGCCAGACCTGGTCGAGTCCCGCCTGCATCCGGCGGTGGCTCTCCTCGGTGCCGCCGCCCAGGCGCACGACCCACTGTCCGGCGTGCAGGCAGTGGTAGGCCACTTCCTTGGCCGCCTTGGCGCCGAGCCCGGCCAGCACGGCGTCGGCCGACTCCTGCAGAGCGGTGTAGAGCAGCCGGCCGTAGTGGGCGAACGCCAGCTGCCGGGCGATGGTGGTGGCGAAGTCGCCGCCCGGGACCTCCACCAGCAGGGCGTTGCGGAACTGCCGTTCGGTCCTGGTATAGGCGAAGTCGTCCTCGCTGCGGCCGGTGCCGTCGAGCTCGCCCGCGTAGCCGAGGAGCGTACGGGCGTGCCCGAGCAGGTCCAGCGCGATGTTGGCTATCGCCAGGTCCTCCTCGATGGTCGGTGCCCTGGTCACCCACTCGCACAACCGCTGACTGAGGATCAGGGCGTCGTCCCCCAGGCGCAGCGCGTACGCGGCGACGTCCGAGGCAGCCACCTGCTGTCCGGCCGGTGCGCGCAGCGACGTGGCCGGTGCCGCCTGGTCAACGCTCATGGCTGCCCGCCCCGTTCAGGGCCACGTAGTGGTCCGGGTACCGGTACGGCTTGTCGGCGGCATTGCTGAACAGCGGGTCCTTCTCGTCCGGTGAGGAGGCGCGGATGTCCTCGGCCCGCACCACCCAGATGGACACCAGGTCCCCTCGGCGTGTGTAGAGGTCCCGGGCGTTGGTGAGCGCCATGTCGGCGTCGGCGCCGTGGACGGAACCCACGTGCTGGTGGGCGAGGCCACGGCGCGGCCGGACGAACACCTCCCACGGTGCCTGGGACCTCGCTACCCCACGGTTCATGAAGTCTGCCTCCTGGTCCTGTCTTCTTCCGGTTCGTGGCGGGCGGCCTCGCGGCGGCGGTCCTGGCGCACGGTGTACGCCTCCAGGGCCTCCCGCACCCACGCGCCGTTCTCGTGTGCCGCCACCCGGTGCGCCAGCCGCTGCTTGGCGCACTGCGAGTCGTCGGCGAGCTCGTCCCGGAACTGCTGCCAGTCGATGGGGCTGAAGTCGTAGTGACCGCGCTCCTCGTTCCAGCGGATCGCCGGGTCGGGCAGGGTCAGGCCGCATTCCTCGGCCTGCGGCACGACGTTGTCGACGAAGCGCTGACGCAGTTCGTCGTTGGTGTGCCGCTTGATGCCCCAGGCGATCGCACGTCGGCTGACCTGCGCGCCCATGGCCGCGGCACGGGAGTCCTGAGCGCCGCCGGCCACGGTGTCCGGCGGGCCGAACATCAGCGCCACCGCGGGCAGCCACCAGCGGTCGACGGCGTCCTGAGCCATCTGCTTCTGCTCGGGGGTGCCGCGGCACAGCGACCAGAGCACGTCGTAGCCCTGCCGGACGTGGAACGCCTCCTCCTGGCAGACGCGCTGCATGGCGCGCGCGTACGGCCCGTACGAGGTGCGGCACAGCGGCACCTGGTTGACGACGGCGGCACCGTCCGTCAGCCAGGCGATCGCGCCGGTGTCGGCCCAGGTCAGGGCCGGGTGGTTGAAGGTTGCCGCGTACCGCTGTCGCCCGGTGTGCAGGGCGTCGAGCAGCTCGGCGCGGGTGACGCCGAGCGTCTCGGCCGCCGAGTAGAGATAGAGCCCGTGCCCGGCCTCGTCCTGCACCTTGGCCAGCAGACTGGCCTTGCGGTGCAGCGAAGGGGCCCGGGTGAGCCAGGCGCCCTCCGGCTGCATGCCGATGATCTCGGAGTGGGCGTGCTGGGCGATCTGCCGGATGAGCATCCGCCGGTATCCGGCGGGCATCCAGTCCCGGGGCTCGACCCGCTCGTCGGCGGCGAGGAGCGCCTCGAAGTGTCCCTCACGGCGCGCCTCGTCGTCCGGCGGCGCGGTGGCCGTGGCCGGCTCAGCGGTCACGGGCGGCTTCCCGTCCGGCACTGACGGAGACAGCCGGTCCACCTGCTGGGCCCTCCGTCTCAAACTCCTGGAGACTTCCCAGGAAACGCGCGTGGAAGCGGCGCAGCGGGCCGGGGGACCACCAGTTGGCCGAGCCGAAGAGCGCCATCAGCGAGGGTACGAGCAGGGCGCGCACCACGGTGGCGTCGATGATCACGGCGACGGCGGTGCCGAAACCGAGCTGCTTGATGAAGATCAGGCGGGACAGCGCCAGGGCACCGACGGGGATGCAGAACAGGACCGCCGCCAGCGTCGTGATGCGGCCGACCTTCTGCAGGCCGGTCGCGACGGCCTCGCGGTTGGCCATGCCCTTGTCCACGCCCTCCTTGATCCGGGACAACAGGAAGACGGTGTAGTCGGTCGACACGCCCAGCGTCAGCGCGAGCATGATGACCAGCATCGTCGGCTGGAGCGCGCCCTGGCTGCGGAAGTCGAGAAGGCCCTCCAGGTTGCCGTTCTGGAAGACGAGGACGAGGATCCCGAAGGTGGCGCTGAGGGTGAGCAGGTTGGTGATGACCGCCTTGGCCGGGAGGACCACCGACCCGGTCATGACGAAGAGGATGAGCAGCGTCGCCAGCGCCATCACGACGATCGCGAGCGGCAGGTGGTCGCCGAGGCTGTCCTGCATGGCTCGGAACAGCGCGGTGTTGCCGGTGGCGTCCGTCGGGAACGGCGCGGGGGTGTCCTTGATCGCCTTCAGGGTGTCCTGGGCGTCGAGGGAGAGGGGTGCCTGCTTCAGCGACACGTCGGTCTGCCACAGGCCGTGGCCGAGGTTGCGGGGCGGGGCGACCGCGGCGACACCGTCAATCTTCGCCAGACTGTCGGCGTACTCCGTGAGCTTCTGGCCGGCGCTGGCGGGTGCCTCCTGGATCAGGTTGACCGGGGACTGGAGCGAGCCGGGGAAGTCCCGGTCGAGCGAGTCGTAGACCTTGCCCGCGTGGGAGTCCTCGGGCATGGCGGCGGAGTCGATGCCGGTGAACTTGATGCCGAGGAAGGGCAGTCCGAGCAGAATCAGGGTGACGCCGGCGGCGACCGCGACGGTGGCGGGCCGCTTCATGACGCCGCGTGAGAAGCGGTACCAGCGGCCCTCGGTCTGCGCCTCCTCAAAGGTGCGCTGCCAGCGCTTGGGCGCCCACTTGTTGATACGCGGCCCCAGCACGGCCAGCAGAGCGGGCAGGCCCGCGAGTGCGAAGACCAGTGCGCCGAGCGCGGTGGCGATGCCGGCGATGCCCATGGTGTACAGGAAGCGCTGCGGGAAGACCAGCAGGGAGGCCAGCGCCACGGCCACCGTCATGCCGCTGAAGAACACCGTACGGCCGGCGGTGAACAGGGTGGTGCGCACCGCCTCCTGGGTGTCGGCGCCGCGGCTCAGCTCCTCCCGGAAGCGGGAGATGATCAGCAGGCTGAAGTCGATGGACAGGCCGATGCCCAGGGCGAAGACCAGGTTGAGAGCGAAAATCGACAGGTGCATGGCGGTCATCACCACGCCCATGGTGCCCAGCGCCAAGGCGATGGTGCAGATCGCGCCGCCCAGCGGGATCAGCGCGGCAATCACCCCGCGGAAGATGAAGAGCAGCAGGACCAGCAGGATGGGGAAGCCGATCGCCTCGGCCTTGCCCAGGTCCTCGCTGGAGATGGTGCTGCCTTCGACGTTGGAGGCGGTCGGGCCGCCCAGGGTGACGTTGTCGCGCAGCACCGGGTCCGCGTCGATCTGGTCCTGGAGCTCGGTGACCGCCTTCTTCACCGCGTCACCGGGAGCGAAACTGCCGACCGCGGCGACGAGATACGTCTTCTTGCCATCGGACGAGACCATCGCCGGGTTTTTTGCCGAGGCGTAGTCCCACACCGACTTGACCTCGGGGCGGTTCTTGAGCACGGCGACAGCGCGGCGCACCACGCCGGGCTGCTCGGCGGACTGCGGGTCGATGGGTGTGTCGGACCTCACCAGGACGACATAGCCCTGTTCGAGATCGGCGCCGGACGCCTTCTCGACCTTGTCCAGGACCTTGACCGCGGCCGAGGAGGAGTCGTCGTAGTCGTCCACACCCATCGTCATCTTGACGAGGGAGCCTCCTCCGACGCCCAGCCCCACGAGGATGAGGACGCCGACCGCCAGCAGCAGCCGCCCCGGCCTCCTCTCCATGAGGCCATTGAGCCACGTAAACACTTGACCACTCCTCTTATGTCTTCTCGAGTACGGCAGTACGCCCAGGAAAGTAGGAGTGCGCGTCGACGCGGATCAATCCCTCGCACTCTTTTGGCTAGATCACGCCAGGGCCGAACTGGCCTGCGCGGCCGCCCGGTTCACCGGCCGTTGTGAAGTCAGTTCGCAGGAATTTGCGAACACGGGGAGTGTGCGGGCGCCTTGGCACCTCTCAACTACCGGGTGGTTCAGCGCCGTGCACCGACAGTGCGCCGGCGGACCCGGCCGACGGACGCATCCGACAGACCTGCCCGAAGCCATCACCGCCAGACCATTCGCAGGATTCCGGGCCTGGCCCCACACCCCCGACTCCCGGGCCGACGACAGTGACGAGGAAGGAGCAACGATCCTGTGGTTCCACAGTTGGGCACCGCCACCGACGCGGGCACCCAAGACCCTGCCGCGGCCGACGCGGTAGTGCAGCCATGGCTGGACGCACTGCGCGGCCTGATCCCGATGCCGCAGAAGTACCGCCGGTTCGCCGTGGACCGCGCCAGTGCCCGAGCGCTGCTCGGCTGCCGCGCCGTCGTGCTCGACAGCCTCGTGGCGGCCGGCATCCCGCACACCGGCACCGGCGACGCGGTCCTGTTCGACTACTACGACCTGGCGAACATCGCGCTCTACTCCGGCGCCGTCACCAGCGTGCCGCTGGCCGGGCAGCGCATGATGATCCGGTACGCCTCGGCCGCCCCGGAGACCTGGACCCCGCCGCGCGGCTGGGACATCGAGTGGAAACTCAGCTGTCGGGACGCCCGCTGCCCCGGCGGGCAGTGGCGGGTCGTCCTGCCGACACCGGAGGTCTTCGGCGGGCGCATCGACGAACTGGACTGCGACCAGGAGTCGGTGACGGAGAACGGCGTGCTCACCGTGCAGAACAGCCCGGTGGTACGCCTGACTGGCCGGGTCTCCACCGCCGGCCGGCACACCCCGCTGAAGTCGGCGGTGGCCCGCAGGCTCTTCGACGACACCTTGGCCGAACTCCTCGACGGCCGTTACCGGTTCCAGTGGATGCACCCCCGCCTGCGCACCGACAGTGCCGTGGCCGAGGAGATCCGGATCATGGATTGCACCGTGTGCGCGCTCCGGGTGCAGCGACAGGCACTCGCCGAGGGCCTCACGGTCCGCACCCGGCGCGGGCGCTTCATGGGAGTGCTCGACGCCGAGCACTCATGGCTGGAAGTGCTGGACGAGGACGGCGTCTGGAAGCCGCTCGACCCGGTCATCGCCCTGCTCGCCCTCCGGCACAAGCGTGCGCGGGAAGACTTCGTCGACTTCTGCGCGGGCTCCGTACCCAGCCGTTTCCTGCCCTGGACGGTGGCCGCGGGCGAACCGCTCGCCGAGCACCGCTGCCCGGTCGGGAGCGGGGCCTGGGACAACACGTTCAGTGGCACAGCAGCGAAAGGCAACAACGCATGACTACGGTACGGCAGATGCTCGTCGAACTGACCGGTATGCCGGAGTTCACCGAGAGCATCGGAGACGACGTCGACCTCAGCGCCAGCGGCATCGACTCGGGTGACCTGGTGCGCCTGGTCCTGCTCATCGAGGAACGCACCGGGGTGGAGGTCACCGCCGAGGACATGGACGGCCTCTCCACCATCGCCGACTACGAACGTTTCGTCGCCCAGCGTCACACCGCGGCGCAGGCCGGTGGCGCCTGATGTGGTTGACCCAACTGCTCGAACGCAACCGGCAGTGCTTCCCCGGCCGTACGGCCCTGGTGGACGACCACCGCTCGGTCACCTGGGCCGCGCTTGACGACCGGACGGCCCGGATCGCGCAGGGGCTTGCCGGACTCGGCATCAGGCCCGGCGACCGCGTCGCGGTGATCTCCCTCGACCGGGTCGAGGTCCTGGAGACCTACTTCGCGCTGGCCCGCCTGGGCGCCGTGTTCGTCCCCCTCAACCACAGTCTGACGCCGGGTGAGGTGAGCGGTATCGCAGAGCGCACCGGCGCGACCGCGGTCATCGGTGAAGCCGCCCTGCTGGAGCGGCACCCGGACCTCCCGGTGACACTGCGGATCGCCTTCGAGAGCGAGAGGTTCACCGGCCTGGCCGACCCCGCCGCCACCTGCGATGCGGCGGCGCTGCCCGACGTGCCGGACGACGCGGTGGCGGCGATCCTCCACACGTCGGCCACCACCGGCCGGGCCAAGGGCGTCACGGTCGACCACGCATCGTTCCGGGCCATCGCGCTCGGCTGGCTCACCTCGGCGGCGCCCACCGCCGACATGGTCGTCGTGAACTGCTGCCCGCTGTACCACGGCAGCATGGTGGTCTCCCTGACCTACATGGCGGCGGGCGCCACCGTGGTGCTGATGCCGGGCTTCACGCCGCAAAAGGCGCTGTCCGCGATCGCGGAACACCGCGCCACGCACGTGTGGCTGGTGCCGCAGATGCTGCGCTTCATGCTCCAGGCCAAAACGCTGGAGAGCACCGACCTGTCGAGCCTGCAAGAAGTCCTGTACGGCGCCGCACCGATGCCCGTCGACCTGTACGCCGAGGCGGCCGAGCGGCTCGGCTGCGGCTTCCGCCAGGTGTACGGCATGACTGAGGTGGGCGGCCCGTACGTCACCCTCGGCCCGGCCGAACACCCCGACCCGCAGGGCGAACTGCCCGAGGTCATCCCCGCGGGCCGGGTGATCCCCGGCATGTCGGTACGCGTCCTGGACACCGATGACACCGTGCTGGGGCCGGACGCCATCGGCGAAGTCGTCGTCCGCGGCCCCGGCCTGATGCGCGGCTACTGGAACGACGAGGCCGCCACGGAGGAGGTCACCGTCGACGGCTGGATCCGCACCGGCGACCTCGGCCTCCTCGACGGCGACGGCCGCATACACCTCGTCGACCGGCGCAAGGACCTCATCATCCGGGCCGGGCAGAACGTCTACCCCGCGGAGATCGAGCGCGCGCTGCGCACCCACCCGGCGGTGCGCGACGCGGCGGTCGTCGGCATCCCGGACGCCGACTACGGGGAGGTTCCGCTCGCCTACGTCGTGGCCACCGAGGGGACACAGCCGGCCGAGCTCATGGGCCATCTGGCCCGGGAGCTCGCCCCGTACAAGCGCCCACGCCGCATCGAACTCATCGACCATGTGCCGCGCAACCCCGCCGGAAAGATCCTCAAGAAACTGCTGCGCGCCTGACCGGCGACCGCGCTCCTCACATCGTGTCCACGGGAAGGAAAGAGATGGACAGGCCACTCGGGGTCGACATCCGTTACACCTCGGAGCAGACCCTCAAGGTGTCCGACGACATCGAGCTGTACTACGAGGTGCAGGGTGAGCAAGGACCGCACGTCACACTGGTCAACAACTTCTTCATCATCGCCCCGATCTGGCGCAACTACACCGCCGAGCTCGCCAAGAAGAACCGCGTCCTCACCTACGACCTGCGCAACCAGGGCGCCTCGTCGCTGAAGGCCGACGTCGACTGGAACGACCACGTCCTCGACCTGTTGGCGCTGCTGGACGGCCTGGGGGTCGCACAGACCTACCTGGTCGGCACCTCCACCTCGGCGTTCATCTGCCGCGACTTCGCCACCGCCTACCCCGAGCGGGTCTCCGGCCTGATCATGGTGGGCCCGTCGTGCACCCCCTCGGACGGCCTCAAGCGCCGCGCCACCGAGAAGGCGTGCATCAACTCCCTGGCCAACGGCGGCACCAAGGCGCTGTGGGACCACCTGTACTCGGTGGTCTTCGCCGAGGACGCCATGCGCGCGATGGGTGCCGCCGGCTACCTGGGGCTGCGGGAGGCCTTCACCGCCGTCCACCCCGCAGAGCCCATGCTGGCCAACCTCAGGTCGGCCCTCCAGGCGGCCGACGGCCCCGAACTGCTCTCCCAGATCAAGGTGCCCACCCTGCTGCTCCTCGGCGACCAGGACCCGCTGTGGGAGGAGGACAACGCCGCCGAGGCCGGGCGCCTCGTCGAGGACTCCACCACCGTCTGGCTGCCCGGCGTGGGCCACCTGCCGTACATGGAGGACGGCGACGGTTTCCAGGTCGCGATCCAGAACTTCCTGGACCAGCTCGCCCTGCGCGACGCGGAAGTGGCACCCGGTCCCCAGGCCGGGCCGGCCGCCGTGCAGGACAGCCACGACCCGCTGACGGCCAAACTCTGCGAGCTGCTGCGCATCGTCGTCGCCGACCGGACCGACCTGCCCGAGAGCGGCCTGGCGGACACCTTGCTGTCCACCATCGGCCTGGAGTCCTGGGCCTTCACCCAGCTCCTCGGACACATCGAGGACGCCCTCGGCATGGAGTGGGACATGGACGTGCCCACCGAAGTGTTCGACAGCCTCACCAGCATCGCCGAGTACCTGCGCCGACACCACGACGCCGCCGTGACCGCGGCGATGTCCAAGGGGGAGAACCAGTAGTGGCCGCGACCACCAACCCGACCACCGGCCAGAGCGCCGCCCAGCATCTCGTCACCGGTGCCACCGGCTTCGTCGGCGGTGCCATCGCCCTGGAACTGCTCACCCGCACCGGCGTCGACCTGGTCTGCCTCGTCCGCGGCGAGGACGACGCGACCGCGACCAAACGGCTGCACGACGCCCTGGTCCACGCGGCCGAGGTCTACGACCTCCAGGACCTCGTGCCCTCGGTGCTCGAACGTACCCGCGCCGTGGCCGGCGACATCACCGACGCCGACCTGGCCGCGACCGCCGAGCGGATCGGCACGGTCCACGCGGTCTGGCACGTGGCCGCCTCGCTGAAATACGAGGACCGGCACGCCGATGAGATCAACCTGATGAACGTGACGGGCGTGCACAACGTCCTCGCGCTCGCGAAGTCCCTCGGCGAACCGGTGTTCAACCAGGTGAGCACCGCCTACGTGGCGGGCAGGCGCACCGGACTGCAGACCGAGTCCTCCCCCGAGGACACCACCTGGGCCAACAACGTCTACGAGGCGACCAAGACCGTCGGCGAGCAGGCCGTACGGGAGTCCGGACTGCCGTGGCGCATCCTGCGGCCCTCCATCGTGATCGGCCACAGCGTGACCCGGGCCGCCACCAGCTTCACCGGAATGTACGGGTTCGTGTCCTCCGTGCTGCGCTTCAAGCGCTCCGTGGAGGCCGAGCTGGGCAACCTGCTCAGCCACCGCCGCGTCCCGATCATCTCCGACCCGACCATCGAGTGCGATCTGGTCCCGGTCGACTTCGTGGCCCGCAACGCGGTCGCCATCGGCACCGCCGGCGAGCTGGGCCGGATCTACCACCTCAACAACTCCACGTCCCCGCAGGTCGGTCATGTCATCGAGGAGGTCTTCGAGCTGGTGGGGCTGCGCCGGCCGCAGTTCGTGACCAGCCAGGGCATGCTGACGGCCGTCGACAAGAAACTCGACGACGGCATCCAGTTCTACGCCTCGTACATGGTCAACGGTAAGCACTTCGACCAGTCGAACACCGACGCCGTCTGCGGCGCCGACGCCTCCGTCTTCCCGATGGACCGCGCGGTGATCCGGGACTTCGTCCAGTGGTACCTCCACCGGATCCGCGAGGACGGCCGGGGCTCCGCACCCAAGCGCGCCGACTTCGCCTACCGGGCGCGGCGCTCACCACAGACCGTCGGCTGACCGGCCGCTCCCCATGGCCTCCTGTCCCAGCCTGCCACCGCCCCCCGCACCCCGCACCCGCCGTACCAGACGCCCTTCCCCTGAGAGGTGAACCAACGGTGCCGGTCCCAGCTGACTTGCCCAAGCCCGGAAAGCTATTCTCGCTGGGACTGATGACCCAGCAGGCAGCGCTCCGCCACCCCGCGTCCCTGTTCTACCTCGACAAACCGTTCGACCTGGCACCCGAACTCGGTATGCGGCCCACCTACGCCCAGGTCGCCGACCTCGTCGAGGACATCGCCGCCCGCCTGTACGCCTCCGGGGTGCGCCCCGGTGACGTCGTCGGCGTCTACAAGAGCCACAACGCCGACCTGCTCTTCCTCGCCTGCGCGGTCGCCCGGATCGGGGCCGTACCGGCCATGCTCGCACCCTTCCTGGAGTGGGAGACCGTGGTGACCATGATGGACCGACTGCGGCCGGCCCACTTCGTCACCGACCTGACCAAGATCGGTGAGTCGGGCGAGCACGGCGAACGGCTGCGCGCCCTCGTGCCGTCCACGATGCTGGTGCGCGGCCGGGCCGCCGGGCTCACCGCGCTCGAGGACGCCGCGACAGACCAGCGCCCCCCATACCACGAGATCCCCGGCGACGACCCCGCACTGATCACGCACACCTCCGGCACCACCGGCGTGCCGAAGATGGTCGCCGCGGCGCGGCGCGGCACCCAGCTGCCGATCAACATGCAGGCGCGGATGGCACGTTGGCTGCGCTTCGACGAGACGTACGCGATGTGCATCTCCTTCGTGCACTCCCGCACCTTCGCGGCGCTGGCCACCGCCCTGGAGCTCGGCATCGGCATCGCCGCGCTGACCGACGCGGACGTGGACAACGTCCGCAAGATCTTCCTGGAGTGCAAGCCGGGTGGCGTGGAAGCGCACCCGAACATGTACACCCACTGGGAGGAGCTGGCGGACGACCCGGACGGGCCGCTCGAGAACGTGCGCGTCTTCATGAGCACGTTCGACGCCATCCACCCGCGCAGCATCCGCGTCATGCTCGGCGCCAGCAAGCGGCGCTGGCCGATCTATCTGCAGTCCTACGGGCAGACCGAGACCGGCCCGGTCACCATGCGCCTGTACACACGCCGCAACATCCGCCGTGCGGACGGCCGTTGCGTGGGCCACCCCTTCCCCGGCATGACCAAGGCACGCATCAGGCCCAGGCCGGGCATCGACGACGGAACCCGGCACGGCTTCATCGAGGCCACCTCCACCGGCCTCGGCATCACCTACGTCGGACAGCAGGAGCTCTACGACGAACGGCGCGACGGCACATGGTGGAACCTCCAGGACATCGGCTACCGCTCGCGCTGGGGATGCCTGCACCTGCTGGACCGCGAGTTCGACCAGACACCCGAGCTGGACAGCCTGCTGTCGGCCGAGGACACCGTCCTCGACCGGCTCGCGGCGCTGACCGAGGCGGTCTTCGTCACGCTCCCCGGCGGCGTCCAGCCGGTGGTCTGCACCCGGCGCGACGAGCCCCTGGACCGCGAGGCATGGGCGGCCGCGGTCGCCACGCTGCCCAAGGTGGCGAATCCGGTGCACATCGCCTGGAAGCACATGCCGCACACCGCCACCTGGAAGGTGAAGCGAAACGTCCTCGCCGCGGGGCTGGCGGACGGCACCATCCCGGTTCTGGACACGGTGAGGCCCCTCACATGACCGGCAGCACAGCGGGCCCTCTGCCCGACGAATGGGTGACGGACGGGGGAGTCCTGATCGAGCGGCACCGGGCCGAGCTGGACGCGGGGACCGCCGCGCACCGGCTGGAGTCCGCGCTCGACCAGCGCCGCGGAGCGGTGTTCCGCTCCGACTACGAGTACCCGGGCCGCTACCGGCGGCACTGCGTCGGCTACACCGACCCACCGGTCGAGATCGTGCTACGCGGTCTCCACCGCGTGGAGGTCCGTGCGCTCAACGCACGGGGCGAGGTGCTGCTGCCCGTACTGCGCCGCGCCGCGGAGAAGTCGCTGGCCGACGTGGCACCGCTGGACGGCGATCCGGGCCCGGGCTTCGCAGGTGCCGTCGGCGCCGATCCGGGCCAGGTCCCCCGCAGCGAGGAGGACCGTACGCGCCGCCGCAACGCCTTCGATTTCCTGCGTGCCGTGCAGAACCTGTTCGCCGGGCCGCCGGACACCCACCTGGGCCTGTACGGCGCCTTCGGCTACGACCTGGTGCTGGCCTTCGACCCGGTGCCGCTGAAGCAGCAGCGCGACGACAACGACCGCAACCTGGTGGTGCACATCCCGGACTCGGTGACCGTCCTCGACCCGGTGGCCGGCACGGCGTTCCGCTTCGACTACGAGTTCGAGGCAGATGGCCGCAGTACGGCCGGGCTCGGCCGACTGACCCCGCCGGCGCCCTTCACCGGCCCCGCACCGGTGTCCGCCACCACCGACCACACGCCCGGGGAGTACGCCGACCTGGTGCGCACCGCCCAGGAGCGGTTCCGGGCCGGCGACCTGTTCGAAGTGGTGCCCAGCCGCACCTTCCGGCGCACCTGCCGCACCACCCCGTCAGAACTCTTCGGCACCCTGCGCGACCGCAACCCCTCGCCGTACCAGATGCTGATGAACCTCGGCGAGGGCGAGTTCCTGGTGGGCACCTCGCCGGAGATGTTCGTACGGGTACATCCGCAACAGACCGCCGACGGCGAACTCTGGCGGGTCGAGTCCTCGCCCATCAGCGGGACCGCGGCGCGCGGACGGAACGCGCTCGAGGACGCGGAGCAGGTCAAGGCGCTGCTCGGCTCGGAAAAGGAGGAGTCCGAGCTGACCATGTGCACCGACGTCGACCGCAACGACAAGGCCCGGGTCTGCGAGCCCGGCAGCGTGCGCGTCATCGGTCGCCGCCAACTGGAGATGTACTCCACGCTGATCCACACGGTGGACCATGTCGAGGGAGTCCTGCAGCCCGGCCGCGACGCCCTGGACGCGTTTCTGACGCACATGTGGGCGGTCACGGTCACCGGGGCACCCAAACGGGCCGCGATCGCCTTCGTCGAGGAGCACGAGCGCTCCCCGCGCCGCTGGTACGGCGGGGCAGTCGGCCGCATCGGGTTCGACGGCACGCTGGACACCGGGCTGACCCTGCGGACCGTGCACATCCGCGACGGGGAGGCGGTGGTACGGACCGGGGCCACCCTGCTCTTCGACTCCGACCCCGACGCCGAGGAGCGCGAGACCGAACTGAAGGCCCTCGCTCCGCTGGACGCGCTGGAGCGACCCGCCCCGAAGACCGTACCGGCACGGGCCACGCCGACCCGTCCGGTACCGGCGGCATCCCCCGCGGCGGACGCCCGGGTGCTGATCGTCGACCACCAGGACTCCTTCGTCCACACCCTGGCCTCCTACTTCCGGCACGTCGGCGCCCAGGCCTCGACGTACCGTAGCGGCTTCCACGAGGATCTGATGGACACGTTCGCCCCGGACCTGGTGGTCCTGTCGCCCGGGCCGGGGCGGCCGGCGGACTTCGACACCGCACGGACACTGCGGATGGCGGAGACGCGGGGGATCCCTGTGTTCGGCGTCTGCCTCGGGCTGCAGGCCATCGTGGAATACCTGGGCGGCCGGCTGGACGTCCTGGACCGCCCCTACCACGGCAAGCCGTCGACGATGACAGTCCTCGAGGACGGCGGCACCGTGCTGGCCGGGCTGCCCGAGCGGATCACGGTCGGCCGCTACCACTCCCTGTACGCCAACCGCGCCACCCTGCCGCAAGACCTGCGCGTCACGGCGGAGACCGCCGACGGTGTGGCGATGGCCGTCGAACACCGCACCAGGCCGCTGGCGGCAGTGCAGTTCCACCCCGAGTCCCTGATGACCCAGTTCGACGACCACGGCCTCACCATGATCGACAACGTGGTGGCCGGGTTTGTCCGGCGTGCGCGGCTCGCCCGCGTGTGACCGGCCAGGAAGGAAGAGAGGGAATTCGACGATGACGGGACCAGTTACCGACGTCCGGCGGCTCTGGAGGGCACCGGGCGAAGTCGCGGACGAGAACCGGCGCGAGTTCACGGCGATGCTCCAGTACTGCCTCACCGAAGCGAGCAGCCACCGACTGCTGCTGGAGGACGTACCCCAGGTCGAGTTCTCGGCCGCCGGCACCGACCGGGCCGACCGGATCGAGCGCATGATAGGAGAGGCATACCGGCGGTTCGGAGGCCCGATCAAGCGCCGCAGCACCACCAAGCTGGACCAGTGGGACCTGCCCGCGCAGCCGGCCGGCTCCGCCTCGGAGGACGGCCGTATCGGCCCGGGGCTGTTCGTCGGCGGTCCCAAGATCGCCCGGCTGATCCGGGCACTGGACCGGCTCTTCGGCGAACTCGCCACCCGGCTGGGCGCGGACGAGTACACGGTGCCCGCGATGGTGCCGTGGTCCACCCTGGAGAAGGCCGACTACACCCACAACTTCCCGCAACACGTCACGGCCACCTCGGTGGTGCGCCCGGACCTGGACGCCCTGGACCGCTTCTCGGCCGCCAAGGACCAACGGGCGCGGGAGGCAGAGCTGGAGACCGCCCCCGTCGTACTGGCCCCGGCCGTGTGCGTGAGCCTGTTCGAGCGGTTCGGCAGTACCCGACTGACCGAACCGCTCACGCTCACCGCGACAGGCCGGTGCAGCCGGTACGAGGGCCAGGCCGGCACCTCGCCGACCCGCCTGTGGTCGTTCAGCATGCGCGAGATCGTGTTCCTCGGCGACCGCCCCTCCGCCCGCGCCTTCCGGGAGGCCGTAATCGGGGAACTGATCACCCTGGCCACCGACATGGCGCTCCCCTGCCGGCTCGCGCCCGCCGGGGATCCGTTCTTCACCAGGGAACGCCCGGAACTGGCGAACTTCCAGGCGGCCATGGACGTCAAGTACGAACTCGTGGGGCGCATGGCGCACAACGGCTCCGCCGTCGCGGTCTCCTCGCTCAACTACCACAACCAACACTTCGGCAAGGGCTTCGAGATCGACTTCGGCAACCAGCCGGCGTTCTCCGTCTGTCTGGGCTTCGGCCTGGAGCGCTGGGCCGAGTGGCTCTCCGGCTACCTGGACGACAATCCCGCCACCTGGCCCGCCCTGCTGCGCGACCGGTGCTGAGCACCCCCGACGGGGCGTGGGCCGAGCAGGTGCTGCTCGGCCTGCGCCCCGCCGTCGAGGAGCACGGCCTCTTCCTCGGCGTGGCCACGGTCGACAGCCCGGACGCCGTACCTGCCGGACCCGGTGAGGAGCGCCTCCTCCAGGACATGCTCCCGGCACGCCGCCGCGAGTTCACCGCCGGGAGGTGCGCGGCACGCCGCGCGCTGGCCCGCGCCGGTATCCCGGCCGGCGAGATCCTCTGCGCAGGGCGCCGACCGAGGATGCCGGCCGGAAGCGTCGGATCGATCACCCACTGCGCGGGCGCGGCCGTCGCCCTTGCCGCGCCCCGGTGGCGCTCCCCGTCCGTGGGCATCGACCTTGAACTGCGTCCGCTGCCCCCACGGGCAGCCCGTCTGGTGCTCTCCCCGGACGAACAGAGCTGGCTGAACCGCACCCCGAGAACCGAGGCGGGAGAAGCAGAGGACGAGAGGCGACTGCTCGCCGCCTTTTCCGCCAAGGAGGCCGCCTTCAAGGCGTTCTCCACGCTACTGGCGCCTCAGGAGGCGCCGACGATGCTGCTCGGGATCGCGATCCGGCCCGTGCCGGGCGGGTTCCGGGCCTGGCCGAGACGCCTGCCCGGCCGCGTACTGGACGTCGCGGTTCGCCCGGTGGGCCCGGGAGTGCTCAGCTGGACCGCCGCGCAGTACTGACCGGGCGACCGGCAACGGCACCGCCGCTGGTGCCCCTCAAGCGACCTGCCGGCCGACGAGCAGACCGCCCGGCAAGAAGGTGTTCGCTGCCACGCGCGGCGACATCACCCTCGCGCAGACCGCGCGCCGTACGACGCCGCTGCCGATGGAGCCGTTCACCGTCACCAACGACAAGCACCGGATCGAGTGGCGCACGATGCTGCTCGCGCTGGAGAAGCGGATCGTGCTGTGCCGGAAGTTCCCCGGCATGCTCGCCGACGAGCTGTCCGACTACCTCGACATCCGCACCACCGGACACATCGGCTCGCTGATGACGCTGATCAACCGCGGCTGCCGGCGCGCCGCCCGCACCGGCACCGTGCGCACCACGTGCGGCCTACCGTAGCGGGCAGGCCCGGGGTGGCAGAGCCTCTGGTAGGGCTCGGCTCGCACGGCGTGATCGGCCGGAGGGGTCGTGTTCGGCTCAGCCGATGCCCGTGCAGGGCCGCGTGGCATGGTAGGCGGCCAGTACCCGGTCCACCAACAGGCCTGCCGCGCCGGTGTAGTTGTGCGGATCGGCCAGTTCCTGCCACTGCTGCTCGGTGAGTTTCCCGGCGAGCCGGGGATCTTGGGCCAATAGTTCCAGCAGGGGCCGGCCGCCTCGCGCGGACTGGGCGCAGGAAGTATCGAGGAGCTGTTTGGCGGCTGCCCGGCCCAGGACACCGGTGAGTACGGCCGCGATCCGTTCGGAGATCACCAGGCCACCGGTGAGGTCCAGGTTGTGGCGCATCTGTTCGGGGAAGACCTCCAGGCCCTCGGCCAGTTCGGCGGCCGTGTGTGCTGCACCGCCCGTGATGCGCAGGCACTCACGGAGCGGCTGCCATTCGGCGTGCCAGGCGCCGGCGGGGCGCTCGTCGTCGGCGACGACGGTCTGCGCCAGTCCGGCGGCAAGGCCGGGGAGCTGGTAGGATGCGGTGCGTACCAGTGCGGCCAGGGCCGGGTTGCGTTTGTGCGGCATGGCTGAGGACACCCCGCGGCCCTGCACGGAGCGCTCCGCCACCTCACCTACCTCGGTGCGCGCGAGGAACTGCACATCCAGTGCGAACTTGCCCAGGATGCCGCAGAGGAAGGTCAGGGCGCAGGCCACGTCGCTGACCGGCGTGCGCACGGTGTGCCAGGGCGTGACAGGTTCGGCCAGCCCGGTCTCCGCGGCGTAGCCCCTGATCAGCTGCTCCACGTACGCGTCGCGGTCGGCGTCGGGCTGCGGGCCGGCGTACTCCAGGTATCCGGCCAGAGTGCCCGCAGCGCCACCGAGCTGGACCGGCAGCCCCTGCCCAGCGATGCGGTGCAGCCGTCCGGCAGCGTCCGTCACGCCCTGGAGCCAGCCGGCCGCCTTGAGCCCGAAGGTCGTGGGGACGGCCTGCTGGCCGAGGGTACGCGCCGCCATGAGTGTGCCGCGGTGCCGCTTTGCCAGGACGGCCAGCGCGTCCGCGACGCGGTACACATCTGCGAGGATCAGCTCCAGCCCGCGGGCTGTGACCAGCATCATCGCCGTGTCCAGGACGTCCTGGCTGGTGGAGCCGCGGTGCACGTATGCGGCGGCGTCGGCGTCGACGGCGGCCACGGCCGCGGTGAGTTCCTCAACCAGGGGGACCACGGGGTTGGCCGCGCCCCGGGCACGCAGTGCGATGTCGCGCAGGTCCAGCCGGTCGGCGCGGGCCGTGACGGTGATGGTGCGTGCGGCGGCCTCCGGCACCGTGCCGAGCCGTGCCTGGGTCCTGGCCAGGGCGGCTTCGGCGTCGAGCATCGCCTGGAGCCATGCCTGATCGGAGGTGGTGTCCTCGATCCTGGTTCCGGCACGCACGGGAGACAGAAGGCCGGCGTCGGCGATCGCGACGCTGGGCGCAGGGTCCTGCTGGAGGGACATGGCGGTCTGCTTTCGGGAAGGGATCGTGGTCAGGAGCGCGTGGGGTCACACCGTGGTGGGGTCGCACGGAGCGTCGGCGAGGGGGGTCCTGCCCGGCAGGGCGAGGACGGCCAGGGCGATGGCGTCGGAGTCACCCAGGGCCACCGAGTTCACTCCCGGGCGGATTCCGGCGGCGGTGACCCAGTGCACTCCCTCGGTGGGGACGCCGAAGGCGAACCGGGTGGGATGGGCTTGCCCGGCTGCGTCGATCAGCCGGTAGGGGCGGCCGGTGACCGCGAGTCCGCCCGATTCGTAGGAATCGGACCCGGCATCGGCTATCCGGTGTGTACGGCACTGCCCGCTGCTCAGCAGATGGCGCAGCAGGGGGTCGGCGGTGCGCCGCAGGTCGGGCTCGGGCAGCCGGGCCTCGACAAGTACGCGGGTGTGGATCCGTGGGCCGGGCACCGCGTCGGAGCCGGCGGCGAAGAAGCCGTCCTGGGCCCTGTCGATCCTCATCCGGGGACCGAGGACGTCGAGTACGCCCGCCTCGAGGAGTGCGATCATCTCCTCGATGCGCTGGGCGGGCGGCCCGATGGACAAGAAGGCGTTGAGCGGGGTGTACCAGCGGTCGAGGTCGTCGCGGTGGGAGCGGCCGGTGAGGCCGCCGTGGTCGACCAGCAGGCGGATCTCGTTGCGCAGGTCGCGCAGGACGTCGAGGGCGGCCTTGAGCGGCCCGTCGACGTTGCCCTCCTGGGCGGCGGCCAGGTCCTGGCGCAGCGTTTCCAGCAGCCAGTGCCGGTAATCCTCTGGGCCTTCGAAGGTGCGGTCCCGGTAGGGGTGCGTGATGTGCCGCCAGCTCCAGCGGTCCGCGGGGGCGATGCCGGCCTCGTCCAGCAGCCGCCGCTCCTCGTCGCCTCCCCGGGGCAGGGGGACGTAGCGCTTGCGGAAGCCTTCCGCCTCACCCAGGTCACCCTGCTCTCTGGCGATCAGGGCCGTGTAGTAGACCGTCTCGACCTCCTTGGCGATCAGCGGCCACAGGTCGCGGCGGAAGTCCAGGCCGCCTGCCGCCGCCGAGGTCCGTCGCAGCTCCTCGATCACGTCCGCAGTGAGCAGTTGGGGGGTGTGGCGGCCGTGCGCGCCCTTCTGGTTGTGTCCTCGGCAGTGGTAGGGCAGGCCGCGCCGCGACCCCGCGTACAGCCGCGGCTCGCGCCCGGAGGGCATGTACACCAGATGCCCGTTGCGGCGGGTGAACCTGCCGCCGCGGCCCACGGTGAGCAGTGCCATGTGGTCGAAGAAGTTCAGGCCGAGGCCGCGCAGGACGACGGTCTCGCCCGCGCCGATCATGGACAGGTCCACGTCCGCGGGGTTGGCCGGGGGTATGTAGGTCAGGCCGTGCTCGGCCGCGAAGGCGGCCATCTCCCTTTCGGCTGCCGTCGGTTCGACGGGCAGGTGACCCTGCGCCAGAACCACGGCATCGAGGCGGGACAGGAGCGTCCCGTTCTCCAGCTTCACGCTCTGGCTGTCGTGCTGCTCGTTGCCCAGCCATACTGCGCGGGTGCGGTGGACCTGGACGCGGACGTTGGCGGGTGCGGTCGTCACGACATGCCGGAATACCCACTTCAGGTAACGGCCGTAGAAAGCCCGGGTCGAATAGGAGTCGGGGGTCAGCGACGCCATCTCGCCCAGCACCCGGGGGTCGTGGTCGTCGCAGGGCCGCGTCGTGGCCTCCCGGGCGGCCCACTCGTACAGGCTGGGGCCGGGGGCCCGCACACCGTCGATCTCCACGCTGTCGTCGGTGAACAGGGTCACCTGGGAGGCGACCGTGTTCATCAGCAGGTGGCCCGGCTGGTCCGTGCGCCAGACGTTTCCGGCGCCGGGGTGGCACGGGTCGACCATGTGCACGGTGATGGTGCGTTCGGCCTGGTGGCCGCGTGCGTTCACACAGAGTCTCTCCAGTACCGAGACTCCACGAGGTCCTGCGCCGATGATGCAGACCTCTAGGCGACGGGTGGTCATGCTGAGGGCCTCCGGGAAGGACAGAGGGCGGGCAGATGGCCCGGAGTGCGCTTTCCACGGGCTTTTGCGGGCTGATGGGTACCGGCCGACACCTCTGCTGAGAGGCGGCCGGGCGCGCCGGCAATCCCTCGACTCAGGCCGGTTGCTGGCGCCAGGCACTCTGGAAGTTCCTCCGGGCGCGGAACAGCCGTGAGCGGACCGTGCCGACGGGCAGCGCGAGGACTGCCGCCATCTCCTGTTCGTCCAGGCCGTAGTAGGCGCGCAGGGTGAGCACCTCGCGGTGGTAGCCGGGCAGCCGGTCCATCACGTCGGCGACATCGATGGGGACGAAGGGATCAGCGCTGTGGGGCAGGTCCGACAACTCTTCGGTGATGCGCTGACCGACCCGCTTGGAGGTGCGCACCGCCTCGCGCGTGGTGACCGCCCTGACCCAGCCGTAGAAGGCCGCGGGTTCCCTGAGGCCCCGGATCCCGCGGTAGATCGCCAGCAGTGCCTCCTGCGTGGCGTCGGCGCAGTGCCTGTGGGCTATGGGAAGGCAGAGTTTCCTGACGAGAGGGGTGATGTGCAGGAGCAGGTCCTCCATGGCCCGCTCGTCCCCGCTCTGCGCGCGCTTCAGCAGGATCGTGACGCCGCTCGAACCCGTATTGATCTTCTGACTCACTTCGAACATGCTCCTGAACCCAACGTAGTGGTGGGGATTTCTGGCATGCGGACGACAGCCGACGACGAGACGCGATTCGCGCCGCAGGGGGGACGAACTCCCGGTTGCTCGACGGATGTGCAGCACAGAGGCGCCCGCCGTGCATCCGGCTGGCGAATGACACGCACCCGGGCACGGGTATGCCCGATATGCCCCGCATGCCGGAGAGGGTCTGCTGCTTGTCTCACGCCGGGACGGCCCAGCCGCCCGTGGAATACCGATTGCCGACGGCTGTCCTCACATCGGCTCTTCGCGCTTACTCTGTGCGACGACGATTCATGCTATCCCCCGTTATGTACACCGATGATGCGAAGAGTGGCGCAGCGAAGGCATGGAGAATGCCTTCCGCAAGGGCGCCTTCCACGCCACTCTATGCATCCGAACTCGCCAGCGGAGCCCGGCGGGCGGTGCGGAAACGAGCCATGGCGGATGCATGCCATCCCGTAGGTTTGTCCGCTGTCGGATGACATGTGAGCCTGGTCCTGCGGCCGCACCGCCCTCGGCGCGATATGCAGGTCGCTGCCACGGTGGAGGCCTCGGCCCGGCGTTCGGCCACGACAGTTCGCCCGATCCGCTGGTCTTGGTGGCTGGGACCGGGGCAGGCTCCGGGGTGCCGATCCGCGTCATCGATCCCGCGCGGCGGGCGGCCAGGCTCGAAGAGCCGCAGGCCGGCCCCGCGTCACGGACCCGGCAGGACCGTGAACGCATCGGAACCGGCACCGGATGCGACCGCCTGAAACAGCCAGGGCACAGACCGAGGCCGCACCCGCGCTTCGTGCATCGCGCGAGCATGTCGTGACATTCGTCGCACTGGACGCGAAGTGCGCCTACCAGTGAGTAATGGCATGCCAACTTGATTCCTGCACCGCCGAGTTCAGTCGCTGTTCGTTCATAGGGGGGACGATGGGGATACACGTCGACGAAAGCGCCGGCAGAAGCCGGATGTCCGAGGCGTCGAAGCTTTCGGTCTATCTGGAGCTCCTTGCGCGGGGCGGGGTCGAGCCGGAGACCCTGGCCCGCGAGTTGGGGCTGTCCGGCGGAGAAGCCGCGCACGTCTGGCCGTCTCTGGAGGCCCTGGGCCTGATCGCACGCCCCCCGGGCGAGGGCGAGCAGATCGTCCCGGTCTCACCGGAGGCCGCCCTGCTGCGAGTTTTACGCCGTCAGCAGGCCCTCGCCGAGCAGCGCGCCCAGGAGGTCCGCCGCCTGGAGCAGGCCGTCGGGGCGCTGGTCGAGGTGTACATGCCGGCAGTCGCGGCCGAACGGTCGGAGATCCAGCTGAGTGTCGTCTCGGGCCGCATCGAACTGCTCCAGACTCTCAACGACCTCTCCGACACCGCTCAGGACGTCGTGTCCTGCATGCACGCCGGCCGGGTACCCTCCCTGCTCGAGCTCCGCCGCGACCTCAGCCGCGACCGGCACCTGGTCGAGCGCGGCATCACCGTCCGCCACCTGCAGCTGCAACGGCACGCCGCCACTGCGGACTACGCCGTGCACTTCGAGGCCCTCGCCGACATCGGCGTCGCCCTGCGACTCGCCCCCGTGGTGCCCTTGCACATGTTCATCGCGGACAACAGCCTGGCCCTGCTGCCGCTGGATCCGGAAGCGCCCGAGCAGGGCATGGCGGTGCTCCGTGGACCGCAGCTCATCCGCTCTTTCACGGCCGTTTTCGACCACATCTGGCACGGTGCGACGCCGTACCCCGTCGGCCGGCGGGACAAGGCCGCCGTCGACCTGACCCAGGAGCAGACGGCCATCGTTCGCATGCTGGCGGAGGGTGTCAAGGACGAGAAGATCGCCCGCAACGTCGGAGTCTCGCCCCGTACCATCAGCCGTCAGATTGCGGAGCTGATGCAGCGGCTCGGGGTCACCAGCCGCTTCGCGGCGGGGGTGCGCGCCGCGGAGCTGGGCCTGCTCAACCCCGAGCCGTCCGGTCAAGACCGGCGCAGCGCCTCCTGAGAGCCTGCCCACGGACGCTGAGAACCTCCCGGCCGCACCCGCCGGGGGCCGCAGCGTGGCCGGTCCCGCCTGGCCCCGGCGACACCGTCCAGTATGTTACTGTCCGGTAATTCCGGGTGTCGCAGGGGCCGTTGGAAGAAGAACAAGTAGAGGGACGAGAGGGGCAGGGGAGCCCATGCAGATTGCCGCGATTGTGGTCTCACTGGTTGTCAGCGTGGCTGGTGTCGCGCTGGCGACCCGTGCAGCCGCCTATATCTTCCGCTTGGTGAGGTCGGGGCAGTCAGTACCCGTCTCCTCCCGCACGAACGCCCCCGTGCGGCGTACGGCCACGCTGGTGCGGGAGTTCCTCGGACACACCCGTATGAACCAATGGCGCATGGTGGGCTTCGCGCACTGGTTCGTGGCCATCGGCTTCTACACCCTGCTGCTCAGCCTGGTATCGGCGTACGGGGAACTCTTCGACCCTCGCTTCGTCCTGCCCGTCGTCGGGCACTGGGTGCTCTACGAGGTCTATACCGAGCTGTTGGGCGCGCTGATCGCCCTGGGCTGCGCCACCCTGATCGTCATCCGGTTGCTGAGCCGCCCGTCGAGGCCGGGCCGCAAGTCGCGCTTCGCGGGCTCCACCGCCTGGCAGGGCTACTACGTCTCGTTCACCATTGTCGGTATCGGCGTGTGCATCGTGATGCTGCGGGCGCTGGAAGGCGCCTTGAACCCGTCCGGCTACGGGGTACGGCACCTTGTCTCCTACCCGATCGCCAGCGCGCTCGAGGGGTTGAGCACCGGCACACTGGAGAATCTGGTCTACCTGTTCGCGGGCCTGAAGGTGACCATCTCGCTCGCGTGGGCTTGTACCATCGGCCTGAACACCAGCATGGGTGTGGCCTGGCACCGCTTCCTGGCGTTCCCGAACATCTGGTTCAAGCGCAACGCGACCGGTGAGACCGCTCTCGGTGCTCTGCAGCCGATGACCTCCGGCGGCAAGCCGATCGACTTCACCGACCCCGGTGAGGACGACGTCTTCGGTGTCTCCCAGGTGGAGCAGTTCTCCTGGAAGGG
>NZ_JBEYJU010000088.1:0-39526 GCF_040703965.1 Streptomyces sp. NPDC006655
AGTATCGCCAGTCGGTAGCTGCGGGTTGAGGGTGGTTGCTCGCGCAGTTCCTCCCCCAGCCTTCGGCCGGGGGGACCCCCAGCGCCCCCGAAGGGGGCGCTCCGGTAGACCCCTCTAGATCGGCAGCCGTCGGAACACCGACCGTGGTGCGTGGCGCAGGGCCGACATCACCACCCGCAGGGCGCCCGGTACCCACACCACCTCCGAGCGCCGTCGCAGGCCCGTCTCGATCGCCGTCGCCACCGCTTCCGGGGTCGTCGCCAGGGGGGCCTCCTCCAGGCCCTCCGTCATCTTCGACCGTACGAAGCCCGGCCGTACGACCATCACGTGCACGCCCGTCCCGTGCAGGGCGTCGCCCAGGCCCTGGGCGAAGGCGTCCAGGCCCGCCTTGCTGGAGCCGTAGATGAAGTTGGAGCGCCTGGCCCGCTCCCCGGCGACCGACGACAGGACCACCAGGGAGCCGTGGCCCTGGGCCTGCAGGGCGCGTGCGCTCACCAGGCCCGCCGAGACGGCGCCGGTGTAGTTGGTCTGCGCGACCCGTACGGCGCTGAGCGGCTCGCGTTCGTCGGCCGCCTGGTCGCCGAGGACGCCGAAGGCCAGCAGGACCACGTCGACGTCGCCCTCCGCGAAGACCTTGCCGAGGGCCGGCTCGTGGGACTCGGGGTCGAGCGCGTCGAAGGGGACGGTGTGGACGTCGGGCCCGAGGGTGCGCAGGTGCGCGGCGGCCCGGTCGAGCGCGGGGGAGGGGCGGCCGGCGAGCCACACCGTGCGGGTGCGGCGGGCGATCAGCCGGCGGGCGGTGGCCAGCGCGATCTCGGACGTACCGCCGAGGACGAGCAGCGACTGGGGCATTCCGAAGGCGTCCTTCACGACAGCTCCTGAAGACGGGGGGCTAGAGACCGAGACGGCGGGACAGGTCGGAGACGAACACCCCGCGCGGGTCCAACTCCGCCCGCAGGGCGCGGAATTCGGCGAGCCGCGGGTACATCGCGGCAAGCAGTTCGGGGCGCAGCCGGGAGTCCTTGGCGAGGTAGACGCGGCCACCGGCGGCCGCCACCTCCTCGTCCAGTCCGTCGAGGAGGGCGGCGAGGCCGGGCAGGCCGGCCGGGATGTCCAGGGCGAGGGTCCAGCCGGGCACGGGGAAGGAGAGCCAGCCGGGGTCGGCGTCCCCGAAGCGTTTGAGGACGGCCAGGAAGGACGGGCAGCGGTGCTCGGAGAGCCGGGCCACGATCCGGCGCAGCGTGTCCTCCCGGCCGTGTCCGACGGCGAACTGGTACTGGACGAATCCGGCCCGGCCGTAGACGCGGTTCCAGTGCGGGACGCCGTCCAGGGGGTGGAAGAACGCGGAGACGCGCTGGAGCCGGCCCATCCGGGCCCGGGGGGCCTTGCGGTACCAGACCTCGTTGAACAGACCCACGGTGGTGCGGCCGAGGAGGCCGTCGGGGACGAAGGCGGGGGCGGCGGGAAGGGTGCGGGGGCGGAAGGCGAGGGGGGCACGCCCGGCGCGGGTGTGCTCGCCGAGCGCCTCCCGGGGGGCGTGGTCGCCGCGCGTGAGCACCGCGCGCCCGGTGGCCGCCCCGCGCGCGAGGAGGTCGATCCAGGCGACCGAGTAGCGGTAGCGGTGGTCGGTGTCGGTGAGCCGGGTCATCAGGTCGTCGAGATCGGTGGCGCGTTCGGTGTCGACGGACATGTACGACGTCTCGACGGGGAGGAGGCGGACGGTCGCCGTGAGGATCACTCCGGTCAGACCCATGCCGCCGGCCGTCGCGTCGAACAGCGGGGTGCCGCGGCTCACCGTGCGGACGTGGCCGTCGGCGGTGAGCAGTTCGAAGGACAGCACGTGACGGGAGAACGATCCCGAGACATGGTGGTTCTTGCCGTGGATGTCGGCGCCGATCGCGCCGCCCACCGTCACCTGGCGGGTCCCCGGGGTCACCGGGACGAACCAGCCGAGCGGCAGCAGCACCTCCATCAGGCGGTGCAACGAGACCCCTGCGTCGCACAGCACGGTGCCGCCGTCCGCGTCGATGGCATGGATGCGGTCGAGACCCGTCATGTCGAGCACGGCGCCGCCGGCGTTCTGCGCCGCGTCGCCGTACGCCCGCCCGAGGCCACGGGCGATACCGCCGCGCACCCCGCAGGTACGGACCGCGTCGGCCGCCTCCTGGTAGGTACGGGGGCGGATCAGGCGGGCGGCGGTGGGGGCGGTGCGGCCCCAGCCGCTGACGGGGACGGTGACTTCGGGCGCGGTGGGTCCGCCGGGCTTTCCAGGCATGGGCACGACCGTATCCCTGCCGTATGGGTGGTTATGGGTGTTACGGGTGATTGGTTAAGGAAGATCACCTGACTCCCCGAAACGGGTGATTGTCCGAATGTCGCTCAATAGGGTCGTAGCTTTGGCCGCGTGAAGGTGAACAGTGAGTCCAATGGACGACATGGACCACCGGATCCTGACCGCGCTGCACGCCTGCGGCGCCGATCCACGCGTCGCGTCGGCCGCGCGCGGTCTCTCCCTCGCCGGGGAGCACGGTGCGCTCTGGCTCGCGGCGGGCCTCGCCGGGGCCGCCGTGGACGGCGCGCGGCGCGGCGCCTGGTTGCGCGGCACGGCGCTGGTCGCGGTCGCGCACCTCGGCAGCATGGCCGTGAAACGGGTCGTACGACGGGCGCGCCCCGCGCATGTACGGCCCCGGGTGCGGACCGCCGGCCGACACTCCTTCCCCAGCTCGCACGCCACCTCCGCGACGGCGGCCGCCGTCGCCTTCGGGGCGCTCGGCGCGTCCGGCCTGGCGCCCCTCGCGGTCGCCGTGTGCCTCTCCCGGCTGGTCGTCGGCGTGCACTACCCGACGGACGTGGCGGCGGGCGCGGCGCTGGGGGCGCTGACGGCGCGCGCGGGAGCGCGTTGGATGCGCGAGGGAGTGCCCGGCGCCCCGCACCCGGGGAGGCGGCCGTGACCGAGACCGCCCACGCGGCCGACGGGACCCTCGCCGGCGAGACGTCTGCCGAAACGACACTGCACGAACAGCGCGGCCACCCCCTCCGGCCGTCCGGACCGGCACGCGCGCACCTCGCCCCCGGCCTCCTCCTCACGGGCCTGCTGAAGACCACCCGCCCCAAGCAGTGGGTCAAGAACGTCCTCGTCATCGCCGCCCCGGCCGCCGCCGGGCGCCTGTTCTCGGTACCCGCCCTGCTGCGCGAGGCCCTGGTCTTCGCGCTGTTCACCGCCTGCGCCGCCGCCGTCTACCTGATCAACGACGCCCGGGACGCCGAGGCCGACCGCGCCCACCCCGTCAAGTGCCGCCGCCCGGTCGCCGCCGGCCAGGTCCCGGTCCCCGTCGCCTACACCGTGGGAGGCGTCCTGGCGGCCCTGGGACCACTGCTCGCGGCCCGGCTGGCCCCACCCCTGGTCGCCGTCCTCCTGATCGCCTACCTCGCCATGCAACTGGCCTACTGCGTCAGCCTGAAGCACGTCCTGGTCGTCGACCTCGCCGTCGTCACCACCGGGTTCCTGATGCGGGCGATGATCGGCGGGCTCGCCCTCGGCATCCCGCTGTCCCGCTGGTTCCTCATCACCACCGGCTTCGGCGCGCTCTTCATGGTGTCGGCCAAGCGCTACTCGGAAGCCGTGCAGATGGCCGGGAAGTCGGGCGCCACGCGCGCGTTGCTCACCGAGTACACCACCGGCTACCTCCGCTTCGTCTGGCAGCTCGCCGCCGGGGTCGCCGTCCTCGCCTACTGCCTGTGGGCCCTGGAGGGCCACGGGGGACCCGCCGCCGGCCTGCTGCCCTGGCGCCAGCTGTCCATGGTCGCCTTCATCCTGGCGATCCTGCGCTACGCCGTCTTCGCCGACCGGGGCACCGCGGGCGAGCCCGAGGACGTCGTCCTGCGCGACCGCGCCCTCGCCCTGATCGGCCTGGCCTGGCTGGCCATGTACGCCCTCGCGGTGGCCCACTGGTGAGCGCGCACCGGCGTGAGCTGATCGGCTTCGCCACCGTCGGTCTGCTCGCCTACGCCGCCGACCTCGCCCTCTTCAGCCTCCTGCGCGGCCCGGCCGCCCTCGACCCGCTCACCGCCAAGACCCTGTCCTTCGTGGCCGGCTGCACGGTCGCCTACCTCGGCAACGCCTGCGGCACCTACCGCCACACCCGCGCCACCGGCGTGCGCGCCTACGCCGTCTTCGTCGCCGTGAACCTCGCGGGCGCCCTCGTCCAACTGCTCTGCCTCGCCGTCAGCCACTACGGACTCGGCCTCACCTCGCAGCGCGCCGACACCGTCTCCGGTGCGGTCGTCGGCATGGCGCTGGCCACACTTCTGCGCTTCTGGGGTACCCGCACATTGGTGTTCCGGTCAGGGGGCAGAGTGGGATCATGGACTGGCTGAGCAAGCTTCCCTTCATCGGCCCGCTGGTGGGCCGGCTGATGACCACGCACGCGTGGCGGTCGTACGAGCGGCTGGACCGGGTGAAGTGGACCCGGCTGGCCGCCGCGATGACCTTCATCAGCTTCGTCTCGCTCTTCCCGCTGCTCACCGTGGGTGCCGCGGCCGCCGCCGCCACGCTGAGCGAGTCGCAGCAGAAGGACCTCCAGACCAAGATCGCCGACCAGGTGCCCGGCATCTCCGACCAGCTGGACGTCAACGCGCTGGTCCAGAACGCCGGCGCCGTCGGGCTGATCGCCGGCACCGTCCTGCTGTTCACCGGCATCAACTGGGTCGGGCAGATGCGGGACTGCCTGCGCGCGGTGTGGGAGCTGGCCGACAAGGACGAGAACCCGGTCCTCGCCAAGCTCAAGGACGGCGGCATCCTGCTCGGCTTCGGCGGCGCGGTCCTCGCCACCCTCGCGGTGTCCACGATCGCCTCGGCGGCGGTCGGCTGGACGTCCCGGCAACTGGGCCTGGCCGAACACGGCTGGGGCAGCCTGCTGCTGCGCATCGTCGCGTTCGCGGTCGCCGTGGTGGCCGACTTCCTGCTGCTGCTCTACGTCCTCACCCTGCTGCCCGGAGTCGAACCGACGCGCCGCAGGCTGCTGGTCGCGGCCCTGATCGGCGCCGTCGGCTTCGAACTCCTCAAACTGCTGCTCAGCGGCTACATCCAGGGCATCGCCGCGAAGAGCATGTACGGCGCGTTCGGCGTGCCGGTCGCCCTGCTGCTGTGGATCAACTTCACCTCGAAACTCGTCCTGTTCTGCGCCTCCTGGACGGCCACGGAGAGCGGCACCGCGGTCAGGACCGAGTCCGGCGGCGTACCAGATCCGGCAGCGGCCAGCGGCGGTTGACCAGGAACACCGCACCCACCAGCAGCACCAGCGCCCCGCCCGTGACCGCCAGTGCGACCCCGACCCCGCTGGAGCCGCCTGCGGAGGCGGCCGCCACCGGCTTCGACCCGGCGTCCTTCGCCGTACCGGCACCGGCCGCGGTCGCCGAGGGGGTCGCCCCCGGCTGGGTGGTGGAAGCCACCGCACCCCGGGGCGGGACGAGTTCACCCACCGGAGTCACCTTGCCCGCCGCCTGGAACCCCCAGTCGAAGAGCTTGGCGGTCTCCTTGTAGACCTCGTTGTGCTCCTTCTTCGCCGGGTTCATCATGGTGACCAGCAGCACCCTGCCGCCGCGCTCGGCGACGCCGGTGAAGGTGGCGCCCGCGTTGGTGGTGTTGCCGTTCTTCACCCCCGCGATGCCCGGGTACACCGACACGTCGGAGTCACCGCTGAGCAGCCGGTTGGTGTTCTGGATCTCGAAGGAGCCCCGGACCGACTTGCCCTTGGCGTTCTTCGTCGTGTCGCCGGGGAAGCTCGCCCGGACGGTCGAGCAGTACTCCCGGAAGTCCTTCTTCTGCAGCCCCGAACGCGCGAACAGCGACAGGTCGTAGGCCGACGACACCTGCCCCGGCTGGTCGTACCCGTCCGGGCTCACCACGTGCGTGTCCAGCGCCTGCAGTTCGTCGGCGTGGTCCTGCATGTCCTTGACGGTCTGCCCGACCCCGCCGTTCATCGCGGACAGCACGTGCACGGCGTCGTTTCCGGAACGCAGGAAGACCCCGAGCCACAGGTCGTGCACCGTGTACGTCTGGCCCTCCTTTATCCCGACCAGGCTGGAACCGGCGCCCATGCCCGCGAGGTCGGCCGGCACCACCTTGTGCGTGGTCGACTTCGGGAACCGGGGCAGCACGGTGTCGGCGAACAGCATCTTCAGGGTGCTCGCCGGGGGCAGCCGCCAGTGCGCGTTGTGCGCGGCGAGCACCTCGCCCGACTCGGCGTCGGAGACGATCCAGGAACGGGCGGTGATGTCCTTCGGCAGCACCGGCGCCCCGGCGCCGAGATCCACCTGGGTGCCGGGGCGGCCCAGCCGGGCACCGCCGACCGTCGACATGTTCGCCGGCGGAGTGGCCGAAGGGCTCGTCGAGGGCTTCGGCGCGGCGAGCGCGGCCGGCGCGGTGAGCGACAAGGACAGCAGGGCGGCGGAGGTGACCAGCAGAGATCGGCCGGTCCTCGGTTTCGGTGCGGGCACGGACGAGAACGTACCCGGCACGGAGGGCGAAGTCCCACCACCGACCCCACCCCGGAATCGGAACCGGACAGCGAACGGCGATACTGACTGCGTGAAACTCAGCCGTCCGGTCTCCTGGTTCCTGCTCGCCTTCGGGGTGTGGAGTTGGTTCATCTGGATCACTTTCGTCAAAAACCTCGTCAAGGACGGCAGCGGACTCGCCTTCCATGACGGCAGTCCCACGGCGTACTTCTGGATCCACCTGACACTGGCCGTCGTGTCCTTCGTATTGGGGACGGTCATCGGGGTCATCGGGTTGCGCGGAGTCCGCGCACTGCGCCGTACGTCATAGGAAGAGGCACACCGGGGTGATCATCGTCGTCGGGCTCGTCGCCCTGGTCGTGGTGGCGGTCCTGTACGGGTACCTGTGGCGACGCCTGGTGCGGGACACGACGACGGGGCCGGGACGGGCGCGTCGCGCGGGCACGGTGCTCTTCGTCGTCGGCCCGGTCCTGATGTTCGCCGCCCTCTTCGCCGAGGTCGGCCACGCCCCGTTCCTCCTCCAGCGCATTCTGGCCTGGCCCGGCTTCCTGTGGATGGCGCTCTCCCTGTACCTGCTGCTGGCGGTGGTGGCGGGGGAAGCCGTCCGTCCCCTGCTGACCCGAGCCTTGAAGCAGCGCTCCCTGAAGCGCCCCCTCAGGGGCGCGGAGCTGTATGCGATGTGCGGCTACCGCCGCGTGGGCGCGACCAGCCCCGACGCACCGCAACTGTCGGCGCCGACCGGCAGCCCCCATCGGGGCGCTGGGGGTCCCCCCGGCCGGGGGCTGGGGGAGGAACTGCGCGAAATCCTCCCACCCGCCCGCACTCAGCATCCGACCCCCGCCCCCGCCCCCACCCGCCGCCTCTTCGTCTCCCGGGTGATCGGCGGCGCGGCCGCCACCGCCGCCACCGCCACCGTCGGCCTCGGCACCTACGGCGTCCTCCGCGGCCCGGGTGTGAAGCGCGTCACCGTCCCCCTCGCCAAACTCCCGAGGGCCGCCCACGGTTACCGCATCGCCGTCGTCAGCGACATCCACCTGGGCCCCGTCCTCGGCCGCGGCTTCGCGCAGCGGGTCGTGGACACGATCAACGCCACCCGGCCCGACCTGATCGCGGTGGTCGGCGACCTCGTGGACGGCAGCGTGAAGGACCTCGGCCCGGCGGCCGCCCCGCTCACCCGGCTGTCCGCGCGGCACGGCGCCTACTTCGTCACCGGCAACCACGAGTACTTCTCCGGTGCCGCCTGGGGGTCCCCCCAGGCCCTTAAGGCACTGGGGGAGGGTCGAGGAGGTACGCAGTCTGGGCCTCCACCCCCTGGAGAACGCCCGCACCGAACTCGCCCACTTCGACCTCGCCGGCGTGAACGACCTCGCGGGGGAGACCACCGGCCAGGGCCCGGACTTCGACCGCGCGCTGGCCGACCGCGACCCGGCACGCGCCTGCGTGCTCCTCGCCCACCAGCCCGTCCAGATCCACGAGGCCGTCCGCCACCACGTCGACCTCCAGCTCTCCGGTCACACCCACGGCGGCCAGCTCTGGCCCGGCGACCTCGTCGCCGCGGCGGCCAACCCGACCGTCGCCGGCCTGGACCGCTACGGCGACACCCAGCTGTACGTCTCCCGGGGCGCCGGCGCCTGGGGCCCGCCGACCCGGGTGGGCGCCCCGTCCGACATCACGGTCATCGAACTCGCGTCACGGCACGCCTGACCGGAACGCTCCCGCGAGCCTCCGCGGGCTCCCGCGCCCTCCCCGTGCCGCTTCTGTGAAGCCGCTGTGAAATCCGGCCGAAACGAGCGCTCGGTAAGTTCTTCCTCATCTAGTCAGATCGCTCTTCCCCCACCTGAAACACCTGTGATTAGGTGAGCCGCGTCACTTAGGGGAGTGGCGTTTGTGGGGAGGCACCAACCGTGCGATCTGTTCGCATGCGGATTCTCGTGACCCTCGTCGTCCTGGCGATCGCGGGGATCGGCGGCTGGCAGCTGCTGCCGTCGCAGGAGAACAAGAACAAGACGATCACCGTCGGTACGACGGACGCCGTCACCTCGCTCGACCCGGCCGGCGCCTACGACGCCGGCTCCTGGGCGCTGTACAACAACGTCTTCCAGACGCTGCTCACCTTCGAGCCGGGCGGTGCCCAGCCGGTCCCGGACGCGGCCCAGAGCTGTTCGTTCACGGGCTCGGGCCTCAGGACGTACCGCTGCGTGGTGCGGGACGGGATCACCTTCCCGAGCGGCCGGGCGATGACCGCCGAGGACGTGAAGTACTCCTTCGACCGGGTCAAGAAGATCAACTCCGATGTCGGCCCGGCCTCCCTGCTGTCCACCCTCGGCTCGGTGACCGCCGACGGCAGGACCGTCACTTTCCACCTGTCGTCGCCCGACGCGACCTTCCCGTTCAAACTGGCCACCGGCGCCGGCGCGATCGTCGACAAGGACAAGTACCCGGCGGACAGCCTGCGCACCGGCACCTCGGTGGACGGCACCGGTCCGTACACCCTGACGTCGTACACCAAGGACAAGCAGGCGGACCTGCAACCCAACGGGCACTACAAGGGCGACCTGAGCGGCAGCGGACGCCCCGTCGAACTGCGCTACTACGCCGACTCGGCCAAGCTCGCCGCCGCCTACAAGGCCAAGCAGGTCGACGTGGCGACCCGGACGCTGCCGCCCGCCACGGTCTCCAAGCTCTCGCCGAGCGACCCCAACCAGCGCGTCCTGGAGTCCGACAGCTCCGAGACCCGCAATCTGTACCTGAACACCCGTAAGAAGTCGCCCCTGCACGACGTGCTCGTCCGCCGCGCGATCGCCTGGCTGGTCGACCGCGAGGACCTGGCCTCGTCCGTGTACGACGGCACGGTGCAGCCGCTGTACTCGCTGATCCCGGCCGGCCTCACCGGTCACACCACGTCCTTCTTCGACGACTACCCGGAGCAGAGCGTCGCCAAGGCGAAGGCGCTGCTGGCCCAGGCCGGGGTCAGCACCCCCGTCGAGTTCTCCTTCGGGTACGGCATCGGGCGCGGCGCGGGAGCCGAGGAGGCCGCCGTCCTGAAGCAGCAGCTGGAGAAGGGCGGCCTGTTCAAGGTCGACGTCAAGGGTTACGAGTGGACCGACTTCCAGAAGTCGTGGGCCGCGGGCAAGATGGACGCCTGGGCGGTCGGCTGGGTCGCCGACTATCCCGATCCGGACACCTTCGGCGCCTCCCTGGTGGGCAGCCACTCCGTGATGAGCACCGGCTACAGCAACCCGGCCGTCGACAACCTCCTCCAGCACAGCCAGCAGTACGCCGACCGCAGCCAGGCCGAACAGGACTTCCGCAGCGTCCAGACGGACGTGGCGAACGACGTCCCGCTGATCCCGCTCTGGCAGCGCACCGACTACGTCCTCAGCAGCGAGGACGTCGGCGGCGCCCAGTACCTCACGGACAGCACGGGCGTGTTCCGCCTGTGGAGTCTGAACTGGATCTGAGCCGGATCGCCGACGGCACGCGCCCGGGACTCAGGCCGACCGCAACGTGACGGTCACCGCCAGCCCCTTCCCGGGCGCCGTGCGCACCGCGACCTCGCCGCCGTGCGCCTCCACCACCCCCTGCACGATCGCCATCCCCAGCCCGCTCCCGTCGCCGCCGCCCACCCGGAAGAACCGGTCGAAGATCCGCCCCGCGTCCTCCTCCCCGAGCCCCGGCCCCTCGTCGGCGACGCACACCCGCACCACCCCGTCCGCCCGCTCCACCCCCAGCCGCACGGCGGCCTCGACCGGCGTGTGCACCCGGACGTTGGCCAGCAGGTTGCCCAGCACCTGCCGCAGCCCGGACTCGTCGGCCCGCACCAGCACCGCCCCGTCGGCCGAGACGACGACCCGCCGGCCCGGCTGCTGCGCCCGCAGATCCTCCGCCGCCTCCCGCGCCAGCCGGCTCACGTCGACGTGCCGGAACCGGATCTCCGGCCGCTGGTCGAGCCGCGCGAGCAGCAGCAGTTCGTCCACCAGCCGTCCCATCCGGTCCACCTCCCCGTGCATCCGGTCCCAGGCCCGCCGTCGCTCCCCGGGCTCGCTCAGCATCCCCTGGTCGTACAGCTGGAGGTAACCGCGGATGGCGGCGAGCGGCGTGCGCAGTTCGTGCGACGCGTCGGCGACGAACCGCCGCAGCTGGGCCGCGCTGTGCTCCCGCGTCCGGTACGCCGTCTCCACCTGGTGGAGCATGGAGTTGAGGGCGAGCCGCAGCTGCTCGACCTCCTGCGTCGGATGGTGGCTCGACGGCACCCGCCGGGTGAGGTCGCCCTCGGCGATCGCCGAGGAGGTCTCCACCATGTCCTCGAGCGGCAGCAGCCGCCGCCGCACGCTGTACATGGTCAGGCAGCACAGCAGCGCGAGCAGCAGGGTGCCGACGGCGAAGTCCAGCCGGAGCGCCTTCGCTATGCCCTTGTGCAGCAGCTCGGTCGAGGAGGCCAGCAGGATGTAGGGGCCGTCGGCGAGCCGGGTCGCCGTGACCCGGTAGGCCGCGCCGTGCACGTCGATGTCGCGGGGGCCGGGCGCGGCGGCGAGGGCGCGCGGGTCGGGCACGGCGGCCGCGAGGGCGCGCTGGGCGTCCGTCGGCTTCAGGTCGAAGACGGTGACCGCCCGGCCGTCGCCGCCCACCACGGTGAAGATCGAGTCGGGTGTCGGGTCGGACTCGGCGGGGGTGATCCGCTCGCGGACCACGCCGAGCGCGGTCAGCGAGTCGACCTGCCGCAGGGTGAGCCCCGAACCGCTCAGCGAGGTGCGGGTCTTGAGGAGTTCGGAGTCGACCTGGTCGAGCAGGTACAGCCGCATGCCCATGATGCTCACCGCGGTCGCCAGCACGATGCCGACGGCGAGCAGTCCGGCGTTGGCCAGGGTCAGTTTGCCGCGCAGGGAGTGCAGCCCGTGCCGGTGCCCGCGGTCGCGAAGGTTCATGCCAGGCCGTACCCGACGCCCCGCCGGGTGGTGATCACCGGTGCCCCGAGGGTGTCGAGCTTGCGCCGCAGGTAGCTGATGTAGGTCTCCACGACGGTGGACTCCGACGGCGCGTGCTCGTACTGCCAGACGTGCCTGAGCAGTTGCTCCTTGGGGACGATCCGGCCGGCGTTGCGCACCAGGAAGCGCAGCAGCGCGTACTCGGTCGGGGTCAGCTCGACCGTGCGGCCCGCGCGGTGCACCGAGTACGACGTCTCGTCCAGCTCCAGGTCGCCGTAGCGCAGCGGTGGCCGTTGCTGGATGACGTCGGCCGGGCGGGTGCGGCGCAGCACCGCCCGGATGCGGGCGACGACCTCGTCGATGTTGAAGGGCTTGGTGATGTAGTCGTCGCCGTAGTCGAGGGCGCCGACTATCTCGGCCGGGGCGTCCCGCGCGGTCAGGAAGACCAGGGCCAGGTCGGGCTGCCGGACGCGCAGTTCCCGGGCGAGCGCCCGCCCGTCGCCGTCCGGCAGCATCACGTCGAGCAGGGCCGCGTCGGGCCGGGTGCGCCCGGCCAGCGCGAGGGCGCCCTGGACCGTACCGGCCGTCATCACCTCGAACCGGTGGTAGCGCAGGGCGATGGCGAGGACGTCCGCGATGCTCGGCTCGTCCTCCACGATCAGCACGGTGCTGCCTGGAGCCGTCATGCCCCCAGTATCGGCGCCCACGCCGACGGCCGGGGGCGCGCAGCTTTGGAGTTCCTTGAGAGTGCGCGCGTCGAGCGTCCCGGCGCGCGGCCCGCCGCCGATCCTGGTGCCCAGGACCTGGGGGACCGACCGAACAGAACCGACGAACTCCAAGGAGCTGTTGAGCGTGACGGCATTGGCACGGTGGTGCTATCGGCACCGGCTGGTGGTCCTGTTGCTGTGGGTGGGGGCACTGCTGGGCGTGGGCTTCTCGGCCTCGTCCGCGGGTACGAACTACGCGAACGTCTTCTCCCTGCCCGACACGGACTCCAAGACCGCGTACGACCTGATGCAGAAGGCCTTCCCGGCCACCTCCGGTGACACGGACACCGTGGTGTGGAAGGTCACCGACGGCTCGGTGACGGACCCGGCGGTCCGCGGCCGCGTCCAGCCGGCCCTGGACAGGATCGCGAAGATGACCGGCGTCGGCGCGGTCACCAGTCCCTACGCCGGCGCCCGGGGGGCCGCGCAGGTCAGCCGGGACGGCACGATCGCGTACGCGCAGCTGACCTTCGTCCAGCGCGCGAACGAAATCCCGAAGGACCTCGTCCAGAAGGTCGTCGACACCGCCCACGGCGCCGAACGCACCGGTCTCCAGGTGGAGTTGGGCGGCCAGGCCATCCAGCGTGTCCAGGAGCCGCCACAGGGCCTGTCGGAGATCGTCGGCATCGTCGCCGCGGCCGTCGTGCTCTTCCTGGCGTTCGGGTCCTTCTTCGCGATGACCCTGCCCATCGCGATCGCCGTCTTCGGCGTCGGCATGGGCCTGTTCTCCACCCAGCTCCTCAGCCACACCACCGACATCCCCGACATCGCCCCGCTGCTCGCCTCCCTGATCGGCCTCGGCGTCGGCATCGACTACGCCCTCTTCATCGTCACCCGGCACCGGCGCGGCATCCTGCGCGGCCTGGACCCCGAGGAGTCGGCCGTCACCGCCCTGAACACCTCGGGCCGGGCGGTGCTGTTCGCGGGCGGCACGGTCTGCATCGCGCTGGCCGGCATGTTGGTCACCCGGCTGCGCTTCCTGGACGGCGTGGTCATCGGCACCTCGCTGACGGTCGTCCTGAGCGTCCTCGCGGCCACCACCCTGCTGCCCGCGCTGCTGGGCTTCCTCGGCCCGCGCGTCCTCAGCCGCCGCCAGCGCCGGGGGCTGGCCGCCGAGGGCCCCGAGCCGGAGAAGGCGAGCGGCCTGGCGGCCCGCTGGTCGGCGAACGTGCAGAAGCGCCCGCGGCGCATCGCGGCGCTGGCCCTGGTCGTCATGGCCGTCCTCGCCGTCCCGGTCCTCTCGCTCCGGCTCGGCGCCACCGACCAGGGCAACGACGACGCGTCCACGACCACCAGGAAGGCCTACGACCTGCTCGCCGAGGGCTTCGGGCCCGGCTTCAACGGCCCGCTCCAGGTGGTCGGGGTGGGCGGCGACACGGCGAGGCTGGTCAAGGGCCTGGAGTCGACCCCGGGCGTCGCGCGGGTGGCCGAGCTGCCCCCGGCCCGGGGCGTGACGGTGATCCAGGTGGTCCCGACCACCTCACCCCAGTCCAAGGAGACCGACGACCTGATCGACACCCTGCGCGACCGGGTGATCCCGCAGTCGGGCGCGCAGGCGCACGTGGGCGGCGTGACGGCGGTCTCCAAGGACTTCGCGACGGTGACCGGCGAACGGCTGCCGCTGTTCATCGGCACCATCATCGGCCTGGGCTTCCTGCTGCTCCTGGTCGCCTTCCGCTCCCTGGTGGTCCCGCTGACGGCGGCCTTGATGAACCTGGTCGCGGCGGCGGCGTCCTTCGGGGTCCTGGTGGCGGTCTTCCAGTGGGGCTGGGGCCTGGACCTGCTGGGCCTCGGCAAGGAGGGCCCGATCAACGCGTTCCTCCCGGTCATCATGCTCTCCCTGCTGTTCGGGCTCTCGATGGACTACCAGGTGTTCCTGGTGAGCCGGATGCACGAGGAGTGGGTGCACACGCGGGACAACGCGCGGGCGGTACGGGTCGGCCTGGCGGAGACCAGCCGGGTCATCAACTCCGCCGCCCTGATCATGGTCTGCGTCTTCCTGGCCTTCGTCCTCAGCGGCGACTCGGGCGCCGCGATGGCCGGCGTCGGCCTGGCGGCGGCGGTCGCGCTCGACGCCTTCGTCCTGCGTACGGCCCTGGTCCCGGCGGCGATGCACCTGCTGGGCGCGTCCAACTGGTGGCTGCCGGCCTGGCTGGACAAGCGGCTGCCGCACCTGGCGGTGGAGCCCGCGGAGGAGATCCCGGCGCCCCGGAAACCGGGCGGCCCGGCCTCGGTGATCCACGGGTTCGTCCGCACCCCGGACGGGGAGGCGGTGGAGGGCGCGTCGGTGACGCTGACGTCCGCGGGCGGCCGCCGGCTGGACCACGTGACGTCGCTGGCGGACGGCTCCTACATCGTCTCGGTCCCGGCCCCGGGCGCCTACGAGCTGGCGGTGACCGCGCCGTCGTACGGCTCGCAGGCCCGGCAGGTGACGGTGGAGCGGGGGCCGTTGCCGTACGACGTGGAGCTGGCGGAGGAGGGGGAGCTGGACGCGGTCAACCGGACCTGATCACTCGCTCCGGCGGCCCCGGCCGCCCGGGTCCGGCAGCGCCCGGGTCATCCCCGGCAGGAAGTCCGTGAACAGTTCGTGCACCTCCAGCACCAGGGGCCGCAGCACCCGGAACCGCGCGAGGGAGACGCCTCGCGCGGTCAGCCGGGCGCCGCGCTCGGCGAGCCGGTAGCTGCGCTCGCGGCCCTCGGTGCGGTCGAAGATCCAGTACAGCACCAGGCCCATCTGCGAGAGCCACATCAGCTCGGGCAGCACGTCCCGCAGTTCGGGCGCCACCTTGGTCTTCGCCCCGGCGAGCACCTCCCGGTGCACGCTGATCGCCTCCTCGCGCGCGTGCTCGCTCTCCGGGGAGAAGGGGCTGAGCGGGCTGTCGGGGTCGGCGGCGTTCTTGAAGAAGTGGACCGCGAACTCGTGGTACGGCCGGGCGATGTCCAGCCACACCTTCAGCACCCCCGCGAGCCTCGCCTCCAGGTCCGTCTCCCGGTCCAGGACCTCGCGGACCGCCACCCGGTGCTCGGCGGCGAGCTGGTCGTAGAAGCCCTGGATCAGGTGCTCCTTGCCGGCGAAGTAGTAGTAGGCGTTGCCGACCGAGACCCCCGCCTCCGTGGCGATGGCCCGCATCGTGGTCTTCTCGTAGCCCCGCTCCCGGAACAGCCGCATCGCCGTCTCCAGGATCAGCGCACGGGTCTGCTCGGACTTGCTGGGGGAATGGGCCTCGACGGGACCGTCGTTCTTCGCGGACACGGACAGAGCCTAACGAGTCGCGCAGACGCCACCGGCACAGCCCGGGGGATCGTAGATCCACCCGACGCCGGGTTCGTACACCCACCCGTCCACGCGCCGGAAGGGCTTGCCGTCTCCCTGGCCCTGTCCGCCGCGCCACCAGGCGGCGGCGAGCACCGCGCCCCGGGCGAGCTTGGCCCCGGCCGGGGTGCTGAGCCGGTGGGCGAGCGGCCGGTGCTCGCGCAGGGCCCACAGCACGACGATCCACGCGGCCGTCTCCCGGTAGACCTGCCCGGCGTCCCCGACGACGGTGACCTCGTCGAAGGTGGCGGAGTGGTCCAGATCCGGGAAGCGGGTCCGGGCCTCGTCCGAACCGGCCGGCAGCAGCTCCAGCGGGACCAGCTGCGGCTGGCGCGCGAGCCAGTCGCGCAGGTGGGTGCAGAGGGCGCACTCGGCGTCGTAGAGCACGGTGAGCCCGCGGACCGGGACGCGCCGGACGTCTCGGTCCGCCGTCGTCGGCACGGCGCTCACGCCCCGGCCGCCGGCGCGGTCCAGCCCTGCGGCGGGACGGGCGGGAGCTGTTCCTTCTCCATGATCCCGCGGCGCCGGATCCGGTTGAGCACGTACACGTTGCCCAGGTGCATCACGCCGAGCACCAGCAGGACGACCCCGAGCTTGGACGACAGGGCCTCGAAGATGCCGCGGGTGTCGTCGATGGTGCCGCTGGTGTGCAGGTAGAGGGCGACGAAGCCGAGGTTGACCAGGTAGAAGCCGACGACCAGCAGGTGGTTCACGGCGTCGGCGAGCTGTTCGTTGCCGTGCAGGACGTCGGAGAGGAAGATGCGCCCGTTGCGGCTGAGCGTGCGGGCCACCCAGATGGTCAGGCCGATGCTGACGAGCAGGTAGATGACGTAGGCGATGACGGTACGGTCCATGCCCCACCCCTTCTTGAACGCGTTCAAAACGCTGGCAGGGATGACTGTAGACCTGCTTTTGAACGTGTTCAACTCGGTTGCGGAGTGGCCCCGTTCACGCCCGTCGCGCGAGGGCCGGCCGCTTGCTGTAGTCGGTGAACCCGAGGACGTTCCCCCAGGGGTCGGCGATCTCCACGGTCCATCCGGTGGCCACGGAGAACGGCTCGTCGAGGGGCCGGATCCCGGCGGCCGCCAGCCTCCGGGCCGCGACCCGCGCGTCCGGCACCTCCAGCCACACCCGCGGCGCGGCCCACACCGGCGTCCGGTGCCCCAGCCCCTCCTCGGTCCGCAGCAGGATCCCGGGCGTCTCGCCCCCGACCTTCAGCAGCGCGATCCCCGCTTCGTCGAACCGGAACCCGACCGTGAATCCGGCCCGCTCGTAGAAGGCGACGGCGTCGGCGAGGCTCCCGACCGGGAGCAGCACGTTGTCGAACCCGAGCAGTTCGTACGACTCTTCATCTGACATACCGTCAGGTTAGAACCACCCGCCCGCCCCGGCGGCAGACACGCGCAAGGGCCCCGCTTCCGGCAGGAAGCGGGGCCCTCGTGGTCCGGGCGGGACCGGGATCAGAAGCGGCGCGTGATCAGCGCCCGCTTCACCTCCTGGATCGCCTTGGTGACCTCGATGCCGCGCGGGCAGGCGTCCGTGCAGTTGAAGGTCGTGCGGCAGCGCCAGACGCCGTCGCGGTCGTTCAGGATCTCCAGACGCTGCTCGCCCGCCTCGTCACGCGAGTCGAAGATGAAGCGGTGCGCGTTGACGATGGCCGCCGGGCCGAAGTACTGGCCGTCGTTCCAGAAGACCGGGCAGGACGACGTGCACGCGGCGCACAGGATGCACTTCGTGGTGTCGTCGAAGCGCTCGCGGTCCTCGGCCGACTGGAGGCGCTCCCGGGTGGGCTCGTTCGTGTCCTTCGTGACCAGGAACGGCATGACGTCCCGGTACGCCTGGAAGAACGGCTCCATGTCGACCACGAGGTCCTTCAGGACCGTCAGGCCCTTGATGGGCTCGACCGTGATCGGCTTCTCGGGGTTGATGTCCTTGATGAGGGTCTTGCAGGCGAGGCGGTTCTTGCCGTTGATCCGCATCGCGTCCGAACCGCAGATGCCGTGCGCGCACGAACGGCGGAACGTCAGGGTGCCGTCGATGTCCCACTTGATCTTGTGGAGACCGTCGAGGACGCGCTCCTTCGGGTCGATCTCCAGCTGGAAGTCTTCCCAGACCGCGTCCGCGGAGACCTCGGGGTTGAAGCGGCGGACCCGGAAGGTGACGGTGATGTACGGGGAGTCGGCGAAGCCGGGCTCGGGCCGGCCGGCCGCGTCCGCCTTGTCCAGAACGGGGGTTGCCATCAGTACTTACGCTCCATCGGCTGGTAGCGGGTCTGGACGACCGGCTTGTAATCGAGACGGATGGACTCGGTGCCGTCGTCGCCCACCTCGCGGTACGCCATGGTGTGGCGCATGAAGTTGACGTCGTCGCGGTTCGGGTAGTCCTCGCGGTAGTGACCGCCGCGGGACTCCTTGCGGGCCAGCGCGGAGACCGCCATGACCTCGGCGAGGTCCAGCAGGTTGCCGAGCTCGATCGCTTCCAGCAGATCCGTGTTGAACCGCTTGCCCTTGTCCTGGATCGAGACGTTCCTGTAGCGCTCGCGCAGCTCCGCGATCTTCTCGACCGCCGTCTTGATCGTCTGCTCGGTGCGGAACACCATGACGTTGGCGTCCATGGTCTCCTGCAGCTCCCTGCGGAGCGTGGCGACCCGCTCGTTGCCCGTCGAGGTGCGCAGCCGCTCGATCTGGGACACCACGAACTCGGCCGGGTTCTCCGGGAGTTCCACGTAGTCGACGGTGTGCGCGTACTCGGCGGCCGCGATGCCCGCCCGGCGGCCGAACACGTTGATGTCGAGGAGCGAGTTGGTGCCCAGGCGGTTGGCGCCGTGCACGGAGACACAGGCGACCTCGCCGGCCGCGTACAGGCCCGGCACGACGGTGGTGTTGTCGCTGAGGACCTCACCCTCGACGTTGGTCGGGATGCCGCCCATCGCGTAGTGCGCGGTGGGCTGGATCGGGATCGGGTCGGTGTACGGCTCGATGCCGAGGTAGGTGCGCGCGAACTCGGTGATGTCCGGGAGCTTCGCGTCCAGCTGCTCCGGCGGGAGGTGGGTGAGGTCGAGGTAGACGTGGTCGCCCTCGGGACCGCAGCCGCGGCCCTCCCGGATCTCCGTGTAGATGGAGCGGGACACGACGTCACGGGACGCGAGGTCCTTCATGACCGGCGCGTACTTCTCCATGAAGCGCTCGCCGTCCTTGTTGCGGAGGATGCCGCCCTCACCGCGGGCGCCCTCCGTCAGCAGGATGCCCATGCGCCAGATGCCGGTCGGGTGGAACTGGAAGAACTCCATGTCCTCCAGCGGCAGCCCGCGGCGGTAGACCGCGGCCTGGCCGTCACCGGTCAGCGTGTGCGCGTTCGACGTCACCTTGAAGAACTTGCCGGTGCCGCCGGAGGCGTAGATGACGGCCTTCGCCTGGAAGACGTGGATCTCGCCGGTCGCCAGTTCGTAGGCCACCACGCCGGAGGACTTCTTGACGCCGTCGACCTCGGTGATCAGCTGGTCCAGGACGTAGAACTCGTTGAAGAACTCCACGCCCTCCTTCACGCAGTTCTGGTACAGCGTCTGGAGGATCATGTGCCCGGTGCGGTCGGCCGCGTAGCAGGACCGGCGGACCGGCGCCTCACCGTGGTTGCGGCTGTGACCGCCGAAGCGGCGCTGGTCGATGGTGCCGTTCGGCGTCCGGTTGAACGGCAGGCCCATCTTCTCCAGGTCGAGGACGGCGTCGATGGCCTCCTTCGCCAGGATCTCGGCGGCGTCCTGGTCGACCAGGTAGTCACCGCCCTTGACCGTGTCGAAGGTGTGCCACTCCCAGTTGTCCTCCTCCACGTTGGCCAGCGCGGCGGCCATGCCGCCCTGCGCGGCGCCCGTGTGGGAGCGGGTCGGGTAGAGCTTGGTCAGGACCGCGGTGCGGCTGCGCTTCGTGGACTCGATGGCCGCGCGCATGCCCGCGCCACCGGCGCCGACGATGACGGTGTCGTACTTGTGGATCTTCATGATTCGCAGCCCCGTGCCTAACGGATGTTCGGGTCGAAGGTGAAGATCACCAGCGAGCCCAGCAGGATGGTGAACACCGTGGCCGTGTAGAGCAGGCCCTTCAGCCACAGCCGGGTGTTCGCGCGCTCCGCGTAGTCGTTGATGATCGTGCGCAGACCGTTGGCTCCGTGCAGCATCGCGAGCCACAGCATGAGCAGGTCCCAGACCTGCCAGAACGGGCTCGCCCAGCGGCCGGCCACGAACGCGAAGCCGATCTTGGAGACGCCGCCGTCGAGCACCAGCTGGATCAGCAGGTGGCCGAGGACCAGCACGACCAGCACGACGCCGGACAGGCGCATGAACAGCCAGGCGGCCATCTCGAAGTTGCCGCGCGTGGAGCGCGGGGTCTTCTTGGTGCGCTTGCGGGGGGCCTCGATGAGGGGGGCCGGGTTGTCGACGCCGTAGAGGGGGGCGCCCTCGAGGGGGCCGACGCCCGATGCGGTGGTTTCAGTGGTCGACATCTGCGTCAGCTCCCGAACAGGACACGAGCGGCGTGGCCGAGAACGGGGTAGACGGCCCCGGCCATCAGGACGACCCAGACACCGACGACCGTCCAGAGCATCTGCTTCTGGTAGCGCGGGCCCTTCGACCAGAAATCGACGGCGATGACACGCAGGCCGTTGAGGGCGTGGAAGAGGATGGCGGCCACGAGGCCGTACTCCAGCAGTCCGACGATCGGCGTCTTGTACGTGGCTACGACCTTGTCGTAGTCCTCGGGGGAGACGCGGACGAGAGCGGTGTCCAGCACGTGAACGAACAGGAAGAAGAAGATGAGGACGCCGGTGACTCGGTGAGCCACCCAGGACCACATTCCTTCCCGGCCGCGGTACAGCGTTCCAGCCGGCACGGAAGTCCCTCCGGGAGCGGGGTATCGGAGCCACGCCGGCTTGTGCTGTCGGTCGGGCCCGGCCGGGTACGGTCCACCGGCCCCCAGCATCGTAGCGAGGCGCTGCCGCCGGGCTTACGCCGGGCCTACCGGTGTGATCAAAGTGGCACGCGGATGGGTTAGCCGGGGGGCGTCGGGGGTGGGTTGTCCGGTTATTTGCCGGGTGCGGGCGCGTTGGGGCTGGTCGCGCAGTTCCCCGCGCCCCTCAGTTTCTCGGCCAGCCGTCCGCCCGCCAGGCGCCGGAGTTCCTCGGCCGCCACGACTCGTTCCTCCTCCGGATCGTTTGTCAAACGTGACCGGATGCCTTCCAGGACGCGGTCCAGCGACTCGGTGGGCGGAACGTCGCCCAGATAGATCGCGAACACGTGTCCGAATTTGGCCTCATAGGCCGCGTGGGCCGCGGTCAGGGCCGTGGTGGCTGCCGAGTAGGTGTCCTCAGGGAGGTCCGGCAGGGACTCGCTCGCGAGGGCCTCGGCGAGGTCCGTCGGGGAGAGGTCGTACGTGGCCTCGTCCGCCGCGGCCAGCAGGGAGTCCACGTCGGGGTAGGGGCGGTGCTCGGCGATCCGGCGGGCCCAGCGCGGGCTGTGCAGGCACTGCACGAGCAGGGCGCCGACCTGCTCCGCGGGGGCGGCGTTGAAGGCGTCCAGCGGGGTCGGGAGACGGGACGGGCGGTCGGCGGGCAGCGTGGGTCCTCGCGTCACAGGTGATGTGGCAGGGGAAGCTGAGAGATATGTGTCGTAGACGTTATCGAGGACGTTCACACCGTGTCGGTCGGTTGCCTCGATCTCACCCGAACGGGAGAGTTTCCGAGCGGGGGGATGACAGCCGTGCGGTCGGCGCGTCGTAGGTTGGGACAGTGAGCCAGCACAGGCGCAGGCCCTCGGCACGACAGGGCGCGCGAAGGCGGGCGGTGGTTGCCGCGGCCTTCGTGGGCACGGTCGCGCTCGGTACGGGCATCGGGGTGTGGGCCTCCTCCGGAGGAAGCGACGACGGCCGCGCCGTGGGGCCGGCCGGGCGGCCGTCCGGCGGCAGCCGGGCGGCGAGCCCCAGCCCCACCCGTAGTTACCCCCTCTCCCAGGCGCCGCGCACCATCCCCGCCGTCCGCTCCCACACGGCGGCCCGGGGGCCGGGCTGGCGCCCCGAGAAGGGCTACCGGGTCGTGGTGAGCGACGCTGCACTGGCCGACGAGGGGCGGCTGACGGCGGGCGAACTCGGCCTGTCCTACGCCGGACGGAAGGGCACGGACGAGGACGTCCGGCCGGGGGATGTGCGGCTCGACCTCGGCGGCACGGGGGACCCGGAGTCGTACACCATGACCGTGCGCGGCGGGGTGGTGCGGATCAGCGGGCCGGGTGACGCGGGCGTCTTCTACGGCACCCGGACGCTGAAGCAGGAGGTGCACGGCGGCGGTACGGCCCCCGAGGGGGTGGTGAGGGACCAGCCGGCCAAGCTGCGGCGCGGGTTCATGCTGGACATCGCGCGCAAGCCGTTCACCGCCGGCTGGATCGAGGCCCGGATAAGAGAGCTGGGCGATCTCAAGTACAACGAGCTCGGACTGCACTTCTCCGACGACCAGGGGTTCCGGATCGAGTCCGCCACCCACCCCGAGATCGTCTCCCGGGACCACCTGACCAAGACCCAGGTGAAGCAGATCGTCGCCCTCGCGGCCGGGCGGCACATCCAGGTCGTTCCCGAGATCGACTCGCCCGGACACCTCGGGGCCGTCCTCGCCGCCCACCCCGGCCTCCAGCTGCGCAGCGCGCGGGGGACCGCCACCAGGGGGGCCGTCGACATCTCCGAGCCGGCCGCTGCGGGGATCGTCGACGATCTGCTGGGCGAGTACGCCGACCTCTTCCCCGGCTCCTACTGGAACCTCGGCGGCGACGAGTACCAGGCCCTGACGGTCGCCGACCCGCAGGCCTCCTTCCCGCAGCTCGCGGCCGCCGCCCGGAAGGCGTACGGCGCCTCGGGCACCGTCGCCGACCTCACCACCGGCTGGCTGAACGACCGCGCCGACACCGTCCGGGCACACGACCGCACGCTGCGGGCCTGGAACGACGGCTTCCTCCGCGGCACCTCCGTGCGGCCCGCGGACGACCTCCAGGTCGCCTACTGGACCGGCAAGGAGATCGGCGCCCGGCAGCCGGTGGAGTACCTGAGCGCCGGCCGCAAGGTGCTCAACTACAACGACGAGTTCCTCTACTACGTGCTCGGCGAGCCCAACACCTTCGTCTACCCGACCGGGCGGCGGATCTACGAGCAGTGGACCCCGCGCGTGCTGCGCGGCACCACCGCCGTGCCCGCGAAGTACGACGCGCAGATCCTCGGCGGGTCCTTCGCGGTCTGGTGCGACCTGGCGAACTCCCAGACCCAGGACCAGGTCGCCGCCGGCATCCGGATGCCGCTGCGGGCCACCGCCCAGAAGCTCTGGGACCCGGGCACCCCGGCGATGTCCTGGAGCGCGTTCAAGGGTCTCGCGAACGAGCTGGGCTGACCGGACCGGGTGCGCACGACCCGCCGCGCGCGTCGGTGCCGGGTTGGCCGAAATCCACCTCTTCGCGTTCCCGGTCCCGGTGTGCCGCGCACCGCTGTGACACTCCCGGTCCCTCGCACGCAGTAAGGGGAAGTGCGGGCTCCGTAAAGGTCGGCGCCTTGGTATGGACCGCTGTGGGAGGCGTGGGATGAGCCTGGTGGAGCTGATCGCGCAGGCCGATGAGCGCGGACTCGCCGTCAGCGGGTTGGCCTGTTTGGATCGGTGCGTGCCGCTGCTCGGCGGGGACGACCTGGTGCTGCGCCCCCTGTGGGCGAGCCTCGCCGACGGCTCCGACTGGAGCGCGGGTCTGGAGAAGGCGCGCGGCTCCCTGGGCGCCGGTGCCGGTGGCGGTGGCGGTGGCGACGAGGTCGAGGCGCTCGCCCGCCGGATGCTCGACGCCGCGCCCGACGCGCCCGACGCCCCCGGCATCCGGCTGTGGGCGGACGCCTGTTCCGTCGCCTCGCTGCGGATCCACCGGCTCCTCGACCCCGCCGCGGACCCGGCGCCCTCGGTCGACACCCGCCGCGAGGGCGGCACCGACGACATGTCCCCGCTGGTCGCCGCCGAACTGCGCCGCCAGGTCACGGTGCTGGAACTGCTCGCCGGACACGGCGCGGCCGGGCTGCGGCGGGCGCTGGACGTCTCCACCGAGGGCCGCCGGGTGCTGCGCGCGGTGGTGTCGCGCCGGGCCCGCGGCCGCGGCTGAACCCCGGGAGGTTCCTGTGCATGCCGTGCGGCGGAGCTGCGGCGGACTTGCGGGGGTCCTGCACCGGTTGCCGAAGCGCCCATAATCCGGGTGACGAAAACGCCGCCGGCCCCGCTCTTCAGTATGTGACAGCCCACCATGTGACAGCAGAGCAGCAGACCAGGCCGCACGCCGCCGCCAAGCCGGTGCGGTGGGCGGCGGACGCGGTGGCCGTGATGCGCGAGGGTGCGCGGATCCGGCTCGACTACTCGGCGCAGAGCCTGTGGCGGGTCGACCGGATGATCGAGGAGATACGCGGCGAGGGCGCGCCGTACGACGCCGTGCGGGAGACGCTGCGCGGCCTCGGCGCCTACGCCGGGGAGGTGATCGCCCGGCAGTCCGGCGCCGAGTGGTGGGCGTCCGGCGGCGACCACTGGATCCGCACCCCCGACGGCCGGCTCTGGGACCCGATCGACGAGGCCCGGCGCTGCTACGGCGGCCACGGCTCGCTGCGCCTGCTGTGCCGCGACGCCGTGGGCTGACGGGGAGTGGGCGAAAGCCGCGCAAAACTGACGTCCGTCTCCCTGGTCACCGGCGGCGTCGCCGCGAGCATCCCGAACCGGACGCTGTCGGCGGCCAGGGCCGCGGTGCACAGCTTCTGAGCGGTCGTGAAAACGGACCGGGCCCCGTCCCACAGCCGACGCCGGAACGTACCCCGGACCCGAGGACTCGGCGCCCTGACGGGCGGGCGGGCAGACGGGCGGACGGGCGGACGGGCAGACGTGGGGCGGTGTGGCGCGGATCAGTCGGTGTCGAGGCCGTCTATCAGGCGGTTGAGGAACCGGGTGAAGGTGGCTTCGGGGGTGAGGGGGCGGGCGGGGGCGGAGAGGGCCTCGGCGAGTTCCGGGTGGTGGCCGTCCGCCGCGACGGCGGCGAGGTAGCGGGCCTCGGCCGCGGTGCGCTCGGGTGACTGCGCGGCCGTGGCCTGCGCGACCTCGTGGGCGACGTGCCCGGCCACGAAGGCCGTGAGCTGGGCGAAGATCTCCAGCTTCGCCGCGCCGTCCAGCCGGGTGGGCCGCAGGGCGGCGAGCGCGCGTTCCAGGAAGGCCAGGGTGTGGGGCCCGGGACTGCGCCGGCCGGCCAGGGCGGCGGGCAGCCAGGGGTGCCGCAGCATGTGGGCGCGCTGGAGGCGGGCGATGGCCTTCAGGTCGGCGCGCCAGTCGCCGGTGGGCGGGTCCGTGACCGGCAACTCGCCGCTGACGTGGTCGACCATCAGGTCCAGCAGCGTCTCCTTGTCGGGGGCGTAGCTGTAGAGCGACATGACGCCGGCTCCGACCTGTGCGGCGACTTTGCGCATGGTGACCGCTTCGAGCCCCTCGGCGTCCGCCAGGGCGACGGCCGCCGCGGTGATCGCCTCCCGGCTGTAGGCGGGCCTGCGGCCTCTGCGCGGCCCTCCGGAGGCCAGCCACAGCTGCTGGGGGTCGACGCCCGGGGCGGCGCCCCCTCCGTCACGGGGCATGGCCCACGCTCCTTCCCTCGACCGGCGGCCCTTGCGCACATCAGTGAAGCATCCCCTATTCTCGTACACCGTACGTAAATCAAGGAGGGGAACGATGACGTCACGCACCCACGGTTCTGCGCCGAGGCCGGCCTGGGCACCGCCTTCCCGGAAACCGCCCCTGGCCGCCCGGACGATGAGGGCGACGTGGCGCCGTCTCCCCGCGAAGCTGCACGATGCCGGGTGGGAGCCGGGACTGGTGGTGCCGGCCGCCGACGGCAGCCCGCTGATCACGGACCACTACTTCCCGCGCGCCGAGGGCGACTTCCCCACCCTCCTGGTGCGCTCGCCGTACGGCAGGGGCCTGCCGTGGTCCCCCATGTACGGCCTGCTCTTCGCCGAACAGGGCTTCCACGTGGTCCTGCAGAGCTGCCGCGGCACCGGCGGCTCCGGGGGCGCGTTCGACCTGTGGCGCAACGAGCCCGCCGACGGCCGGGCCACCGTCTCCTGGCTGCGCGAACAGCCCTGGTTCGACGGCACCCTCGGCACCGTCGGCCCCAGTTACCTGGGCTACGTGCAGTGGGCCCTCGCCGTGGACCCGCCGCCGGAACTGAAGGCGATGGTGGTCCAGGTGGGCCTGCACGACCCCTACGCCCTGTTCCACGCGGACGGTGCGCTGCGCCTGGAGACCGCACTCGCCGTCGGCGTGGGCATGACCTACCAGCACCAGGGCATGGCGCCGTTCCTGAAGGCGACCCTGCGCCTGCAACGGCGCCTGCGCGAGGTGACCACCGCGCGGCCGCTGCGCGGGGCGTACGCGTCGGCCCTGGGGGGCGAAGTGCCCTGGCTGGACGACGTGATGACACACCCGGACGCCATGGACCCGTACTGGCACGGCGCCTCCCTTGCGGAGGTGGCGGAGCGGCTCCGGGTGCCCACGGCTCTGATCACCGGATGGCACGACGCGCTGGCCGACCAGACCTTCGAACAGTACGACCGCCTGCGCCGGGCCGGATGCGAGACCGCTCTGCTCGTCGGCCCCTGGACCCACACCTCCGCCCTTCAGCAGGGATGGCCCGAGGTGTTCACCGAGAGCCTCGCCTGGCTGCGCGCCCACCTGTGCGCGGACCCCTCCGGCCTGCGCCCCGGCTGGGTGCGCGTGCACATGGGCGGCGAGAACGCCTGGCGGGACCTCGACGACTGGCCGCCGGCCTCGGCCGTCGGCTCCTGGTTCCCCACCGCGCAGGGGCACCTCACCCGCCAGGCCCCCACCGACCGCGCCCCGCTGACGTCGTTCCGCTACGACCCGGGCGACCCCACCCCGTCCCTCGGCGGGCCGCTGCTCTCCCGGACCGCCGGACCTCGCGACAACCGCGGCCTGGAGGCGAGGGAGGACGTCCTGACGTTCACCGGCCCCCCGCTGACCGAGCCCGTGGACATCCTCGGGCCGGTCTCGGCGCGGCTGAGCGTCTCCACGGACACCGGTCATGCCGACGTCTTCACCCGGCTGTGCGACGTGGACCCGCAAGGCCGCTCCGTCAACGTCTGCGACGGGCTGGGCCGCCTGCGGACGGACGGCCAGGAGCCGTCGCGGATCACCGTGCCGATGAGTTCGACCGCCCACAGGTTCGCCGTCGGTCACCGCATCCGCTGGCAGATCAGCGCGGGCGCCCATCCGCGCTTCGCGCGGAGCCCCGGCACCGGGGAGTCACCGGTGGACGCCACCACCTTCACACCGGTGCGCCTCACCCTCCACACCGACTCGGCACTGCTGCTCGCGGACGGGTAGCGACGGCGGGATCCCACCGAAGCAACGGCCGGAGCCGCCACCCCCCACAGGAGAGGCCCCGGCCGTCGCGTGGTACGGGCCGCGCGGCGGCCCGTACTCCGTTCAGCGTCATGAGTGCGTTTTCTGTCACACCTCGAGGTGTCACGTGTTGGTTGCATCTTGTACTGACATGGACGGGGAACGGATTCAGCACGTAACGTGCAGTTCGCGCCGGGCCGCGGACGACGCATGACCACCGCAACCATCCGCGTCCCGACCACCGCAACCATCAATTGAGGAACCACGACAGCGAGAACCACGACCGCGAGAGCGGCGCCGGTTCGGGCGCAAAGTAGGTATCGGGTGCTGGGGGACGACGCGGAGCTGACCGCCGCGGTGCGCGCGGCACAGGACGGGGACGAGACCGCGTTCCGCATCGTCTACCGCGCGGTGCAGCCGCGCCTGCTCGGATACGTCCGCACGCTGGTCGGTGACCCGGACGCCGAGGACGTCGCCTCCGAGGCCTGGCTGCAGATCGCTCGTGACCTCGACCGGTTCAGCGGCGACGCGGACCGCTTCCGCGGCTGGGCCGCCCGGATCGCCCGCAACCGCGCCCTCGACCACATACGGATGCGCGGCCGGCGCCCCGCGATCGGCGGCGACGAGACGGAACTGGCCGGCCGGGCCGCCGAGTCCGACACCGCGGGTGAGGCCATCGAGGCGCTCACCACCGACTCCACCCTCTCGCTCATCGCCCGGCTGCCCCAGGACCAGGCCGAGGCGGTGGTCCTCAGGGTCGTCATGGGCCTCGACGCCAAGACCGCCGCGGAGACCCTCGGCAAACGCGCGGGCGCGGTCCGGACGGCGGCCCACCGGGGGCTGCGGAAACTCGCTGAGCTGCTCGGCGCGGACCCTGAGGCGGCGGGCGTCCTGGAGGGGCTGCCGCCCCAGCGAGAACCGAAAGATCGTGCGGTGACGTCCGCCAGTGTGACGCATACGCGTTCGCGGACGCAGAAGGACATGTGATGGCCGACGAGCAGTACACGTGGCTGAACCGGGAGACGGCGGAACGTCTGCTGCGCGGTGAGTCACTCGAAGCCGTCGACGAATCCGCCCGTGACCAGGCAGAATGCCTGGCCGCACGGCTCGGCGCGCTGTCCGCGCGCGCCACGGCGGCCGACACCGAACTCCCCGGCGAGGAAGCCGCGGTGGCTGCCTTCCGCAAAGCGCGCGAATCCGCCGAGGAGGAGCGGACCGACGCGGCCTGGCGGCCGGGCGCGGCCGGGCAGGGCGCCGACGCGGGCCTGTTCCGCCTCGGCGGCGCGGGCCGTCGGCCGTCCCGCGCCCCCCGCTGGGCCCGCCCCGCGCGGCTCGGCCTCGCCGCCGCGCTGGCCGCCGGCATGCTCGGCGGGGTCGCGGTCGCCGCCGGCACCGGTGTGCTCCGGACCCCGTTCGACGACAACCGGCCCGGACCGGCCGCCTCCGTCTCCGCCACCGCTTCCCCGCAGCGCCCGCAGGGCTCGCCCTCGGCCGAGTCGCTGCTCGGCGGCGAGACCGGCGCGCCCCGCACCGGCACCCCGTCCGCCGGCGCCGGGCGCTCCTCGGCCGGGGCGTCCGGCCGGCCGAAGGAGCGGGACACCGGTTCGGCGGCCACCCCGGGGAACCGGTGGCGCGGTGCGCTCGCCTCCTGCCGTGCCCTCCGGGACGGCAAGCCGCTGGGCACCGGCCGCAGACGCAGCCTGGAGGGTTTCGCGGGCGGCTCCGGACGGGTCGACGCGTTCTGCAGAACCGTCCTCGGCGGCCGGACCGACGGCGACGGGGACGGCAACGGCGTCGGGGGCGACGACAGGGGTAACGCCGGCGGCCGGGGCGGCCGCAGCGACGGCAAGGGCGGCGGCAACGGTCAGGGCGGTGACGGCGACGGCCGGTCCGGCCGGGGTGGCGGCAAGGGCTTCGGTCCGGGCGGCGGGGGTGGTGGGGGTGGCAACGATCCCCACCAGGACGGCGTGACCTCACCCGTCCCGACGGGCTTCGCGCCCCTGGCGCCCGACCAGCCCGTCAGCCTGCCCGCGCCGACGTACAGCGCGCTCTGACCGCTGCCGGGCGAGCGCCCTCGCATACCTTTGTGGAACGCTGTGACCTGCGGTTTTGAAAGTCGCTGAACTTTTTTCCCGCAGGGTGTGACGTTTTCGGCGGCCGGGACGCAGTACTGAGTGAGCCGACTGGTCATCGGCCGTCGCACAGAGCCGGGGTTCCCCCCGTACCTGCGGCTCGTGCATTGGCGCGGGCGGGACACGTTCCCCCGGTCCCGCCCGCGCCCCGAATCTCCCTCGCCGCGCGCCTCACCAGGAGACGACGACCTTGTCGCCGCGCCGTACCTGCGCGAACAGGTCCGCGACCGCCGCCTCGTCCCGCACGTTGACGCACCCGTGCGAGCCTCCCGCGTAGCCCCGGGCCGCGAAGTCGTACGAGTAGTGCACCGCCTGGCCGCCGCTGAAGAACATCGCGTACGGCATGGGGGAGTGGTAAAGGGTCGAGTAGTGGTCGCGTGACTTCCAGTAGACGTGGAACACACCCTCACGGGTGGGCGTGTACTGGGTCCCGAACCGCACCGACATCGTCGACACCGTGCGCCCGTCGATCATCCAGCGCAGCGTCCGGCTGGTCTTGCTGATGCACAGCACCCGCCCGGTCAGGCACCGCGCGTCGGGCGCGGCGGCCGGCTGACCGCCCATCAGGTACAGCTCCCACTTCCCGGGTCTGTGCGTCATCGCCACCAGCCGCCGCCAGGTCACGGCGTCGGTCTCACCCGTCCGGGGCAGCCCGCGCCGGCCCTGGAACCCCGCGACCGCCTGCGCGGTGAGGTCGTCGTACGTCCCCGTGGGCCCGTCGTACAGCCAGGCGACCTGGCGCAGCCTGGCCTGGAGCTCGCGGACGCCGGTGCCGGTGTCGCCGCGGGTGTGGACGATGTGCGGCGGGACGGTCTCGACGGCGGACGGGGTGGGCACCGCGGCGGTCCCGTCCGGTGCGCTCCGGCCGCCTGGGGTGCCCTGCGGACGTTCGACGCGGACGGGCGCGTGTCCCTTGCCGTCCCCGCCGTCCGGCGGCTGCACGGTGCACCCGCACAGCACGGCGAGCGCGACGGCCACGATCCCTGCGTACCCGGAGACCCTCATGCCGTGGATGCTTCCCCGCGTGACCGCCGCCGAACGAGGGAGCATGGTGGGAAGTGACGGACGCACCGGCCCACTGGCGCAACGCGGAGGTCACCCACCATGGCCCGAGAGTCGGAGTCGGGACTGCCCATCGAACCGGTCTACGGCCCGGCGGCCCTGACGGGCTGGGACCCGGCCGAGAAGCTCGGCGACCCGGGGTCGTACCCCTACACGCGCGGTGTGCATCCGTCGATGTACAGGGGGCGGGTGTGGACGATGCGGCAGTATGCGGGGTTCGGTACGGCGGTGGAGTCGAATGCGCGGTATCGGCGGTTGATCGGGCAGGGGACGACGGGGCTGTCGGTGGCGTTCGATCTGCCGACGCAGATGGGCTACGACTCGGACGCGGTGGTGGCGCGTGGTGAGGTGGGGAGGGTGGGGGTGGCGGTCGACTCGCTGGACGACATGCGGGTGTTGTTCGCGGGGATTCCGCTGGGTGAGGTGTCGACGTCGATGACGATCAATGCTCCGGCGGCGGTGTTGTTGCTGTTGTACCAGTTGGTGGCGGAGGAGCAGGGGGTGGCGGCGGGGGCGTTGCGGGGGACGGTGCAGAACGACGTGCTCAAGGAGTACATCGCGCGGGGGACGTACATTTTTCCGCCGCGTGCGTCGTTGCGGCTGGTGGCGGATGTGTTCGCGTACTGCCGGGCGGAGATTCCGCGGTGGAACACGATTTCGGTGTCGGGGTATCACATGGCGGAAGCGGGGGCGTCGCCGGTGCAGGAGGTGGCGTTCACGCTGGCGGACGGGATCGAGTACGTGCGGGCGGCGGTGGCGGCGGGGATGGGGGTGGACGAGTTCGCGCCGCGGTTGTCGTTCTTCTTCGTGGCGCGGACGGCGTTGCTGGAGGAGGTGGCGAAGTTCCGTGCGGCGCGCAGGATCTGGGCGCGGGTGATGCGGGAGGAGTTCGGTGCGCGGGACCCGAGGTCGTGGATGCTGCGGTTTCACACGCAGACGGCGGGGGTGCAGCTGACGGCGCAGCAGCCGGAGGTGAATCTGGTGCGGGTGGCGGTGCAGGGGCTTGCGGCGGTGCTGGGGGGCACGCAGTCGTTGCACACGAACGCGTTCGACGAGGCGTTGGCGTTGCCGTCGGAGCGCAGTGCGCGCCTCGCGTTGCGGACGCAGCAGGTGCTGGCGTGGGAGACGGATGTGACGGCGACGGTGGATCCGTTCGCGGGGTCGTACGCGGTGGAGCGGTTGACGGACGAGGTGGAGGAGGCGGTGGTGGCGTTGATGGGGCGGGTGGAGGAGCTGGGGGGTGCGGTGGCGGCGATCGAGCGGGGGTTCCAGAAGGGCGAGATCGAGCGCAACGCGTATCGGATCGCGCAGGAGACCGACGCGGGCGAGCGGGTGGTGATCGGAGTCAACCGGTTCCGTCTCGACGAGGAGGAACCCTACGAACCCCTGCGCGTCGACCCCGCCGCCGAACGCCGGCAGACCGAGCGGCTCGCGCGGCTGCGTGCCGAACGGGACGGGCGGGCCGTCGCCGCCGCCCTCGGTGCCCTGAGGAGGACCGCCGAGGGCGACGGCAACGTCCTGCCCCCGCTGCGTGAGGCGCTGCGCGCCCGCGCGACGGTCGGCGAGGTGTGCGACGCGCTGCGCTCGGTGTGGGGCGTGCACGTCCCCACGGACACCTTCTGACCAGCGGCGGAGGTGTTGTCGTCACCCCGTGCGACACTGCTTGCCATGTTCGGTGTCATCGATCTCCCCACCTACCTGGCAGGACTCGCCCTGATCGTCCTGCTGCCCGGCCCCAACTCGCTGTACGTGCTGTCCGTCGCCGCCCGGCGAGGGGTCCGGGCCGGTTACACGGCCGCCGCGGGGGTGTGGTGCGGGGACACCGTGCTGATGACGCTGTCGGCGGCCGGGGTGGCCTCGCTGCTCAAGGCGAACGCCGTGCTGTTCGGGATCGTGAAGTACGCGGGCGCCGGTTATCTGACGTGGCTGGCGGTCGGGATGCTGCGGGCGGCCTGGGGGATGTGGCGGGACCGGAGGCTGCGCGCGGTCGCACAGGCGGCGCCTGCCGTCGCGCCCGGGCAGGAGCGGCCGTACCGGCGCGCGCTGGTGATCAGTCTCTTCAACCCCAAGGCGATCCTGTTCTTCGTCGCCTTCTTCGTGCAGTTCGTGTCGGAATCCAACCCGGTCGTGGGCTTCCTGACCTTGGGCGTACTCGCCCAGTTGGCAAGCGTGTTGTACCTGTCCGCGCTCATCTTCGGCGGGTCTCGTCTGGCTGCCGCGTTCCGTCGCCGGAGGACGCTCAGCGCAGGGGCCACCTCGGCCGCCGGGGTGCTCTTCCTGGGGTTCGCCGTCAAGCTGTCTCTGGCAAGCGTGTAGGGGCTGACATGTCTCAACTTGACGATGCTGCGGCCCTGTTCGCCCGCATGAGCCTCCAAGAGCAGCATGAGGCACTGGGAGCCCTCGGCCTGCCCAAGAGGCTCCCCAAGGAGTCCCAGGAGCCCCCCAAGGTCACCCCGTTCTCTGCCCTTGCCAGCACGCCCAGCAGGCGGAAGCGACAGCCACTCACCGTCACGGCTGTGAGTGGTCCTGAGGCGTCCTGAGTTCTCAGAGGCTTTGCTGCCAGCCCCATAGGCCCCGCGTTGGGCGTCCCGCTCCCCGGCCGCAGGCCGTACGTGCCCATGCCTTTCTCGGACCGCGTGAGCCCCCGCGCGCCCACCTGCCAATACCCGACAACGCGAATATTGGCGATGCCGCATAGACGACCATGAGCGACCCCCGTACGGTCGTGTTCAAGGGCCCCAACTGGGGCCAGACACAAGGGGGTTTCGGCATGGCCCGCGAAGAACTGACCCGCCTTACCGGCAACGGCAACGGTGAGTGCAATCAGAACGACTGCCCCAACGTGTACCGAACCGCAAGCGGCTCCATCATCGTCCAGGGCGACCTGTCCGAGGCTTTCAAGCCTCCGCAGGGTGAGGCCCTGGTGGAGATCCCGGAATCGGTACTCAGGGAGGCTGTTCGTGCTCTTGGATGGTGAAGCGTGGCAAGCCAAGTTCCGGGACTTCCAAAGCGAAGCATGGCGCCTGGAGACCCTGCCCGAATACAGGGTCCCTCAAGAAGAGGAAGAGATTCGGGCCTTTCTGGCGGGTGATCGAATCGACCCCCACACGCACTCGAACTCCTACACAGAAGACCTCAAGAGGGTGCGTCGGGAAGGAAAGAGCAAGGGGCGCGTACACATCGTGACTCGCCCTCTAACGACATACCTTCGGTACGAGTTCATGTATTACCGGCCGCACGTATGGGCCGGAGAAGACATTCGAATCATGGACGTGACCGATCGGGAAAATCCTCTGGCGGGCGTCCAAGACTTCTGGATGTTCGACAAAAAGGAAGTCGTCCTCATGAACTATGAGGACGACGGCACGCAGATCGGCCGGGAATTGTACGAGGGCGACGTGGCGCGGTACCTCGGATATCAGCGCATTGCACTGACCGCGTCGGTGCCTTTTGAGGAGTACGTGAAGGGTCTTGACGTTTGAGCCAGAGGAGATGGGGCAGTCCAAGGCGGACCTAGCCGACACTCTCAAGATGCTCCGAAAGCGAGCCGGGATCACACAGACCCGGCTCGCTCGGCTATGCAACATGAGTCAAACAAAGATCAGTAATATTGAAGGAGGGAAACTAACTCCCACCCTAGTTGATGTTGAACTAATTCTAAGAGCCTTGGACGCACCTCCGGAACTCGTTTCACGAGTCGCGTCCCTGGCGCGTAACGCAAACAGTGAATGGCAAGACGTTTGGAATCAGCGTCGAACAGGTCTAGAGAAGAAGCAGAACGAGCTAGCCGGGTTCGAGCAGTCGTCCACAGAATTCCGATACTTCCTGTTGTCAATGATTACCGGGCTACTAGCGACGCCCGAGTACGTGAGGGCGAGTCTCGCCCACATCCCTGGGGACCACAGTAAGGCGATTGCCAAGAAACTAGAGCGACAGGCAGTTCTATACGATACGCCGAAACGGTTCACATTCATTCTCACTGAGCAGGCCGTTAGATGGCCATTCCTGCCCCCGGCAGCCATGGCCATGCAGGTTGACCGACTGGCATCGATTTCCTTGCTGCCAAATATCCGTCTCGGAGTCATCCCGCTTGAAGGTCATATGCCGGTGGGGCCGCTGAACACATTCACCGTATATGACACGCGGATTGTGACCGTCGAGACGCAAACGGGTGCCATGGTTTTCAGGGACCACCGGGATGTATCGGCATACCTAGATGAGTTTGCCGTATATGAAGGCTTGGCCCTGTTCGGGGACCAATGCAGGGAACGGCTGTCCGAGTGGGCCGATAGGTTCCGCTCATGATTCCTACCCGACAACGCGAATAAAACTCGTTCGACTGCACGCTTCGCGGCACCATTACATGACAGACGTGGAGCCGAGGGGCGATCGATGCTTAAGGACAAGTCGGAGGCTGAATCCAGTTCCGGACCAGTAGCGAGGAGCATCCCCGGACTTGAACCTGTCGGGGTCGAGGGGTGCATGACGTGCGCAGCCCTCGGGAATTCACGAGAAGTGGCCCGCGAAGCAGGCGTGCCGGAAGCTGTGGCGAGTGCCAATCAGCAGATCAGCAACCATCCGCACAGCGGCGTGGGCCAAGGGAGAGAGCTTCCCATGGCGACGGTGTGGGGGGTGCCCGTATGAGGCCACCTAGCTACCCGAGTGAGGCCGTCGACCTACCCCTAGACGATTGGTTGTATGAAGCCAAGCCGCGCGAAGGGTGCCACCAATGCGCGGAGTCTCTTGCTGAATTGACGGCGGCCAAGAAGGCCGGTGACGCCTCCGCTCGCTTCGAGGCGGCCCGCAGGATTCGACAATGCGCGCACGGCGGCTAGGTCATGGCTACGGCACCAGAAAAGCCGAGGGCTGGTCGGCGGGGCTACGACAATGGCCGCCCTTCCATTATCGAATGGTTGAACGGCGTATCCGCGATCTGTGGAGAGTGTTTCGGGAGCCGTGAAGTCTGGTGCCCTGCGTGCGGTGGATTCGGTGGATGTGGCATCTGCAACGGCCGGGAAAAAGTCCGGTGCACTCAGTGCGCGGGCGGGCGCGTCACCGGGTATAGGTTTTGAAGTAGAGCTGAGCTGCGTGCCCAGAGCACACCAGAACGAGCCTCGCACTGATCAGAACGCCCGAGAACTGCCCCGTCCGAACGTCGTCCCCCGTGGCGTTCGGGCGGGGCTTCTGCATATCTGCAAGATGAATGATCCGAAGCCCTCTCGGGTGAAACGAAAAAGCAGGGGTACCCCGAGCCGGCTCGGGGTACCCCTGAATTTTTAGTGGTCTTTAAGTGATCTCTTGGAACAGCGCCGATCGGGCAAGACCAGGTGAGTCACTGTGATGCAGAGCTGGTTCCCGCACCGGTTCTCGAAGGTGTTCGCAATGATCGGCCCACGGTACTTCTTCGCCGTGAGATATCTCTTCACTAGAGTTTCACGGCCGCGCCCAAAAACGGGCTCACCCTGCGCCGTGATCTTCCCTTTCCAGACTCGACAGCCAGTCTCGATAACCGGGATAGACAACATCATGATCTCATCGAGCGGTGTCCTCACTCTATAACCTTTCCCCCGAGTAATATTCCTTCTCAGATTGCGGGGAACGGAGCAATCAAACCCCGTTCCCCGCACTGTCAGCCGCTTAGCTAGCGGCAGCCTTCATGATCTGCGCCGACGAAGTCTCGGCGAGGGAAACGCCAGCGACTCGCATAATGAGGCGGAACCCAATCTGGTCGGAATCGAATCGAGCGTCCTCGGAAACCTTCACCGAGGCATTGCGGCGAATGCCAACCATGATGCGCGAGCCATCAGCCACCGCCACGGTCTTGGGCGGCAGGAAGGCACTCGGAAGGATTGGCAGACCCCATGCAGTCGAAGCGGGAGAGTCAACCGGAGAGCCACCCTGGTAGGTGCCAGAACCAGCGGCCTTTTCCTTTCGGAGAGCCGCTGCCATATCAACGGAAGCCCATACGACCGAAGGCGTTCCGTTCATAGACTCGATCCGGGCAACGGCGTCGGCCAGGTCGTCGTAGGTGACAGTGACCTTGCCCGCTCCGAGAGTCGTAGAGACACCTTGAGAAAGAATTCCCCTGATAGGGTTCGTCCCCGAACCGGTAAACGCGTCGGCATCGAACTTGAGGCTAGCGTCACGAAGAAGGTTGCCAGCAATGACGTTGCGCAGATTCACGGCACTGTCTTCGAGCACCTCGGAACTGGCCCACTGAATGCGGCCGATCTTCTTAGCCTCGAACTTAACCTCACCCCAGACCATTTCTCCTTCGGGGATGGTCTGGCCCTCTTCTACGTAATCACCGCCAGTAGAAGAGACAAGCTGCGGAACCGAGAAGGTATCCGAATTGAACGGGACTATGCTGTCGGCAGGGAGACCCCGGAGGAAGGTCGAGTTAGCCTTTAGCGCGTCTACGTACTTGGAAGCCGTCTCGGACGGCACCGTATAGCCACCACTGCTCGGAGAATTCTCGGCGATGAGTTCTCGGTACTCGTTCGCGGACGGCATCAGGCCGCGCCACGAATCCCCCTTGTCCTGATGCCGGTTGCCGGTCGGCGCGAACAGACCGCCAGCGCGCGAACCCAGAGACCGAACCTCGGCTTCCCGCTCACCGCGCTCGACAGCATCTCGGGCCTCGGCCTCGTAACCGTTGATATCAACGTCGAGACGCTCGATGCGCTCTCGCTTCTCGGCGTCCGAAAGGTTCGCGTCGTCCCGCACGGCGCGCATCTCGGCAACGAGGTTCGCACGCTTCTCCAGAGCGGCCTTAGCGTGAGCCTTGAACCGGGGAGGGCAGTCAGTCATTGGCATTCCTTAGAGGTCTTGGCCGGAAGCGGCCATGAAAAAGCCGCCCTGCACCCGGAAGTGGGTGGGGCGGCTTTGTTGTGTCTGTAGTTCTGTTAGTTCGCTAGAGCATCTTCAGCGCGAGCCGCGCGCTGTTGCTCTACGCGTTCCATGAAGCGGTCTCGACGCGCATTGCGCCGAGCTAGGTTTTTACAGGGAAGGCCGCAATATCGGGTGCGATGTCGGCCGGGTCCGTACTCGATATCGAAGGGCCTCCCACAAGCGCGGCACGTTAGCGTGACTGTGTTGTTCATGTCCCATGCCTCTTCGGGGTTGTTCTTTCATGAGTAGAAGAACCGTTAGGTGGTGCGACACCTAACGCGCTAGCCAGTTCGTCTTTCTGAAAGCCTCGGAATGCCTCGGCCGAGTTGCGGACCGCCTATCGGTCCCACAAGATCCGGCTAACCCCCGCGCGTTCACGGGGAGGGAAAGACGCGGGTGCGGAAAGTGATCCCAAAAAAGCTTCAGATCCCCCCTCCCCCTGACGTACAGCGCAAAGCGCCGCCATGAAAGATCAGAGAAGGGCCCTGCAAGGCAAAGAGACTTGTACTAGCCTGCGCGCATGACAACCGCGCATCAGCAGCTACTCGCCATCAACTTGGGAGCATGGACTCCGGAAGACTGGTCTGCCGCTGCGACGGTCGCCACGGCGATCTTCACCATCTTTACCGTTGGTATCGCCCTGGCTGCCGCGCTGTACGCGAAGCAGCAAGTTGACTTGGCTCGGCAGTTGAGAGAAGAGCAGGCTCAACCCTTCGTCGTTGTCGACTTCGCCGACAATCCGGTGATGAGGCAAGGCATCGACTTTGTCGTTGAGAACATGGGGCAGACACTCGCGAGGAACGTCAAGATCGTCGTCGATCCTCCATTTGCAACGACATTCGACCAGTACGGGTATCCGTTGAAGGACGCTCCGCTCATTACCGAGGGAATCCCGTCGCTTCCGCCAAGGAAGCGAATCACTGCGCTATTCGATGGAGCCCCCGAACGTCGTGAATCGGGGTTGCCCATGAAGTACACCGCTACAGTTCGTTTCGAGGATGCCCACGGCAGGGCGCAGGAGCCGTTGACTTACATCCTCGATCTGTCTATTCGCTACAGCCTGCTTTCACCCACCGAGTACGGCATGTCCGATGCTGCTGAGGCCCTACGAAAGATTGCTAAAATGCTAGAGGAGTCTCGGCGTGATTTGCGTACGGAACTCAAGCGGAGGCAAGCAGAGCGAACAGTGGAAGGGAATACAGGCGAGAGTTCCACCGATTAAAGGTCAAGGCCCTCGGCCGATCTCTAACCTTGATGCAAGTATTTAGCTTGGTAGGGGTCGCCCCACTAAGGTGCCTCTCTTACTTCGAGATCCAGCCTTCACCCCTCGGCCAGGCTTGCTCCTAGGGCGTTCTATTGCCTCGGCTGAAGTTGCACGGCCCGCAGGCCGGGCGAAGGTTCTCTATGTCATTCGTTCCGCCTCGGCTGAGCGGAACAATTTGATCAGCCGTCAGCCGTCGAGGCCGGCTGCGAATTTCAGATAAAGTAGAGAGGGTTATCCGCGAGGATCGCGGCTCTAGCCTTCAGGTATTGGGTGTTGTATCCCCGCGCCCACCGAGAGGGGCGCGTGTGCTTTCTCTTCTGCTCTCGTCGCTTCGCTCCGACCAAGGAACACTGCTCGCATCGCGAGCCTAGAAGGTAGAGCCGCTTGCAGCGGCTACACATAGACATAGGTATAGCTACTCCATTGGAGAGCGCCCCTTGGAGGGGGCGCATCTAACTTGAAACGGATAGGGCACCCTCGACGGGGTGCCCTTAGTAGTTCTCTCTGCCTGGCCTCCGTTCTTCGGCCAGGGGATGACTTGAAGAGATAGAGAGGAAGCGTAAGTTTCCGCAGGTGAGAGAAGGGTGGGTAACCGTCACGGGGCTACCCGGTAACCGTGGTTGGGTTACGCGGCAGTGCGTAGCGCGTGCACTCGGCAGGACCCCGAACCAAGCCCGCTCTTCTGGAAGTGGTGCCGAGGTAGTACAAGGCAGCGTGCGCCCGACTCGGGAGCTATCAAGGCCATGCCTTTAGCCGAAGCTATGCCCTTCTGTACGGCCTGCCTGGTGAGCGTCTGGCCGTTCGCTACGGCCAGGATCGAAGCTAGGGCGCCCTCGGCGAACTCAGCGTGCCCAACCTGATTGCCCCAGCCAAGGGCTGCGAAGTACACGCGCACGGCAAGCGGCTTGATCAGTGGGTCTCGGGCTTTCGCTCGGCAGTCTTTTTGAGAGATGGCGCCCCACGGGGCGCCCGGTCCAAAGCTGATCGTCACATGCTCCCCGGATTCTGGTTGCGTCCTGGCATGTCTACCGTCGCGCCCCTGGCGGTTTCAAGGAAGGGCGTTTAAACGATGCCTTTGACTTCGCCAGGGGGGAGGGATGCAAGGTTCCTTCACCGCTAGGGTGCGTTTCAAATGTGCTGGTCATAGCCATTCGTTGATGGCTGCGACCAGCACGGTCGCCTCGTAGCGGACCGCCAACTTGTCGTACCTT
>NZ_JBEYJU010000089.1:0-4939 GCF_040703965.1 Streptomyces sp. NPDC006655
TGGCGGGCCAGGTGGCTCCGCCACATGACCCGCCACCCCGCACGCCGATCGCACGCACCGAACGCCGCTCCTTCTCCCACGGAGATTCATCAGAAGGGCCCTAGTCGTGCTCCTCGACCTTTGGGAGAAGCAGGTCGGGCTCCTCATGCGGGACTGTCCGTACGACTCGATCATGGCCGCTCGCGTGCTGGGGCAGGCGTACGCCTACCTGCTGACCGCGATGACGCACCGGGGTGAGTCGCTCGGGCTCGCGCCGAGCGCCATCGTCGACACGGTCCGGCGGGCAGTTGGTGTTCTCCACGCTCGGCCACTATCTCAACGGCGCGCCTGCGCAGCCCGACGTGCGGGCCGCGGACATTCCGGCGAGGACGCCGGACGGTGAAGCGACGACGATACGCCGCTGGGTTCTCCAGGAACAGGTGTGGACCAAGCTGCTCCACGAGGCGGGGTTCACAGATGTCGGCGTCGACGTATTGCCTGGTGGGAGGGGTCCTCGCGCCGCCGACACGCTGTTGGTGAGTGCGTACCGGTCATCGTGAGCTTGTCCGCTCGCCCAGCGGCCGGATTTCGTGGAGTTGATTGCCGCCGCCCGAGCCGGACAGTACTTTAACTCGCAAGGAAACCGTTTGTCGGGACAGCCTGATGTTCTGATGCCCGCTCTTGCTTACCTGGCGGCAACCCTCATGCGAGCAGCGAAGTCGGGCCTTGCGTTGCCTTGGAAGCGGTTTCCGGAGTCGAACCTCTGCACCAGCAGACGTGAGGTGGAACCGTGGGCCGTCCCGAACGACCGGTGGATCCCGACGACGGGCCCGTACCGCGTTTCGCGCATGAGCTGAGGGCATTGCGCAGAGCGGCCGGTTCGCCGTCGTACCGGACCATGGCCAAGCACACCGGTCTGTCGGTGACCGCCCTGTCGCGGGCCGCGTCCGGGGAACGGCTGGCGTCGGCGGCGGTGGTGCGGGCCTACGCGCGGGCGTGCGGGGCCGACCCGGACGAGTGGGAGCGCCGCTGGGAGGCCGTCGCCGAGGAGGCGCGCCCTCCGTCGGCGCAGGACGGCGACTCGCCGTACCAGGGGCTCGCCCGGTTCGAATACGCCGACCGGGACCGTTTCTTCGGCCGGGAACGGCTGGTCGAGGACGCCCTGGCGCTGGCGGTGGAGCACCGGTTCGCGGTGCTGGTGGGCACGTCGGGCAGCGGCAAGTCCTCACTGCTGCGGGCCGGCCTGCTGCCCCGCCTCGAAGCCCGGGGTACGGAGTTCCGGCTGATCACGCCGGGGCGCCGGCCCGCCGCCACCCACGAAAGGCTTCTGGACCCGCCGCCGGACGGCCCGGAGCGGTTCGTGGTGGTGGACCAGTTCGAGGAGATCTTCACCCTGTGCCGGGACCGGGCCGACCGCTGGCGGTTCGTGGACCGGTTGCTCGCCGCCCGGGAACCGGCCGGCCGGCTGCGCGTGGTCGTCGCGGTGGGCGGCAGTTTCCACAGCCTGTGCACGGCGCACGCCGGCCTCGCGGAGGCGTTACGCACCACGGCGCTGACCGTCCGCCCGATGAACCGGGCCGAGTTGCAGGAAGCGGTCGTCCGGCCGGCCACGGCGGCCGGGCTGCGGGTGGAGCGCGAACTCACCGCGCGGATCATCGAGGAGGCCGCCGACCAGCCCGGCGCGCTGCCGATGCTGTCGCACGCCCTGCGGGAGACCTGGCGAAGACGGCGCAGCGGCGTCCTGACCCTGGCCGCCTACGAGGCCGCGGGCGGCATTCACGGAGCGATCGCCGCGGCGGCCGAGGAGGTCTACGGCGGCCTGAGCCCCGCCCAGGCCGCCACCGCCCGCCGGCTGCTGCTGGCGCTGATCGAGCCGGGCACCGGCACCGCCGACACCCGCCGCCCCGTCAGCCGCGCCGACCTGCGCGAGTGGCCCGACCCCGAGGTTCCCGAAGTCCTCCAGCGGCTCGCCCGCGCCCGGCTCGTCACCCTCGGCCAGGAGAGCGTCGAACTCGCCCACGAGGCCCTGATCACCCGCTGGCCGCGCCTACAGGCCTGGATCGACGCCCACCGCGAACGGCTCGCCGAGCACCGCCGCCTCAGCGAGGCCGCCCGGATCTGGCAGGAACGCCGCCACGACTCCGGCAACCTCTACCGGGGTGCCCAACTCGCCGTCGCCGACGTGCTGTTCGGCCGCGGCGTCAACGACCACGACCTCACCGGGCGGGAACGCGCCTTCCTCAGCGCCTCCCGGGTGGCCCGCCGCATGGAAGGCTGGACGGCGGGCCGGATCCGCAGCCGGACGCGCGGGCTGGCCGTGGCCCTCAGCGTGGTCCTGGCGGCCCTGCTCGTCGCCGGACAGCTGGCCTGGCAGCGCGGCAACGCGGCCGACCTGGAGCACCTCCGCGCCGGAGCGTTGCAGGCCGCCGCCCTCGCCGGCCGGACCCAGTCCACCGACCCCCGCACCGCCGCCCTGCTCAGCGTCGCCGCCTGGCGGCTGGCCCCCTCCTCGGTCAGCCGCGCCGCCCTGCTCAGCGCGCTCGCCGAACCCGAGGACGACGTCTTCACCGGGCCGGTGCCCGGCGAGAGCGGCGGGGCCTTCCTCGCGGACTCCGGCCGCACCCTGCTCGTGGCGGGCGCCGGCTCCTGGTCCACGTGGGACGTGACCGGGCACCGGCGCACCGGGTCCGGGACGCTGCCCGACGCCCAGGTGGCCGCGGCCGACCCCGCGGGCCGCACCGTGCTGCTGGCCGACCCCGGCGGGTGGCGCCTGTGGCGGCTGCCCGGGGCCACCGGCCGACGCGCGCCGGCCGGTGGCCACGTCCTCGGCTTCGGGGCCGACGGGCACAGTTACGTCGTCAGGGAAGCCGGGGCCGGCCCCGGTGTGCGGCTGCGCGCGGTGGACGACGGCAGCACGCTCTTCCGTACGGCGGCGGTCGACGCCTACCCGGTGCCCTCGCCGGACGACCGGCTGGTGGCCGTCTGCCGCCCCGGCCGGCCGCTGGAACTGCGGGACACCGCCCGGGGCGCCGTCCGGCACGGCGGCTGGCAGGGCCTGCGGACACCGGACTGCTCGTCCGGGACCGTCGCTCTCGGGGCCGGCGGCACACGGCTCGCCGCGGCCTCCGCGACCGGGGCGGGCGTCTGGGACACCACCACCGGGCGCCGGCTCGCCGACCTCACCGGGTCGGGCCTCCAGCACCTCGCCTTCACCGCGGACGGGGCGTCGCTGGCGGCGGCCGGGCCGGACGGGGTGACGGTGTGGCGGATCTCGGCACCGGGGATCCCGGTGCTGCGTCAGCCGGTGCCCGGCGGCCCGGTCACCGACCTCGCCTGGGACGTGGACGGCTCGGTCCTGCGCTATCTGGCGGGCAGCAGCGTGCACACCCTCGACCTGTCCACCGTGCTGACCGCCCCGTGGCGGGCCCGGCCCCTCGACGCCGTACTGCTCAGCCCGGACGGCCGGTTGCTGGCGGCCGTGGAGCGGACCGCGACGGGGTACCGGCTGCGCCTGGCGAGAACCCGCACCGGCCGCACGATCGCCGTACTCCCCTTCTCCACACGCTCCCTCGGTACCTCCCGCGTCCTGCTGGCGTTCAGCCCGGACAGCCGGGCCGTCGCCTACGGGGCGGCCGTGGCGGCACGGGTCGCGCCGAGTGCGGGTGGGGCGAGTGGTGCGGTGAGTGAGGGTGGGTCGAGCGGTGCGCCGAGTGCGGGTGGGGCGAGTGGTGCGGTGAGTGGGGGTGGGTCGAGCGGTGCGCCGAGTGCGGGTGGGGCGAGTGGTGCGGTGAGTGGGGGTGCGGCGAGTGGTGCGGTGGGCAGGGCCGCGCCTGCCGCCGGGGTGGACGGTGCCACGCCCGGCGCCGGGCGGAGCGGGGCCGTTCCCACCGCTCGGTTCACGGTGCGGGACACCCTGCCCGGTGGCCACGCCGGGACCTCCTTCGAGGTCACCGGGCCCGCCGCCGCCACGGCCCGCGCGATCGCCCTCACCCCGAAGGGCCGGCAACTGCTGGTCGGCTGGGTCGGGCCCGCCGGCACGGTCGTCCCGCAGATGTGGGACACCGTCCGCCGGACCCGGGCGGCCGGTCGGGACGTGGGCGAGGCGGCGGTGCGGGCGGCCCTGTCCTCCGGGTTCTCGGGCCGGACGGCCGTACCGCCGGACGGGCCGAACCCCCGGCCGCCGCTCACCGAGGGCCGCGGCAGCTACGACCTCGCGCTCAGCCGCGACGGCAGGCTTCTCGCGACGGGCGGGGCCTACGGAACCGTCACCGTGTCGGACACCGGCAGGTCCGACGGGCCCGTGGCGGTGGTCCCCGGCCTCCCCGACACCACCGGCTGCGCCCTCTGCGCGCGGATCACCGCCCTCGCCTTCAGCCGCGACGCGACCACCCTCGCCGTGGCCTACGGATCCGGCGCCCTGCGCCTGTGGGACCTCGCCCTGGACCGGCCCCTGGGCGGCAGCCCCACCACCCCCGGCGACGTGATCGACTCCCTGGCGTTCGGCCCCGACGGCTACCTGTACGCCGCCGGTCCGCACGTCCCCGTCCAGGCCTACGCCGTCGGCCCCGCCCAGGTCGCCGCCCGGCTCTGCGCGCGCGCCGACGGGACCCTGACCGCGGCGCAGTGGCGGCGCTACCTGCCCGACGTGCCCTACCGGCGGGTCTGTGCGGGACCCGACCCGGAGGAGGCGGGCACCGGCGCACCCACCGCGCTCGCCCCACCGTCCCGGACTCCCCCCGCGGCGACCGCGTCCCCGGCCGCCGCCGCCCTGACGCCCTCCCCGCGCCCCGACCGCCGCCCCCGGTCGCCACACGGTCCGGGCCGACAGCACCCGAACCCCCACAGGACGGCAACCGACCCGCCGCCCACCACAGGACGGCAACCGACCCGCCGCCCACCACAGGACGGCAACCGACCCGCCGCCCACCACAGGACGGCGACCGACCCGCCGCCCACCACG
>NZ_JBEYJU010000089.1:5035-38265 GCF_040703965.1 Streptomyces sp. NPDC006655
CACAGGACGGCGACCGAGCCGCCGCCCACCACAGGACGGCGACCGAGCCGCCGCCCACCACAGGACGGCGACCGAGCCGCCGCCCACCACAGGACGGCGACCGAGCCGCCGCCCACCACAGGACGGCGACCGAGCCGCCGCCCACCACAGGACGGCAACCGACCCGCCGCCCACCGGCCGGGCACGCGAGCACGGACCACGCGCCCACCGGCCCGACACCCGACCCACCACCCACGGCCGGGCCCACCCCGACCACCCCGCCGGCCACCGAGCAACCGCCGGCTGACGCTTCAGCGCCCCGGCGCCCCGGGCGCCCGGCGCCCCGGTGGGGTGGGTTGGCTCGGCCTACCCGGCGGTAGGGGCGTCGGTCGCGTTGTTTACCCCTCTGACCTGGGTTGATCAACAATTCCGACGCTCCCAGAGTGGTTGCCGAACGGTCCGCTCCGCCGCCGGTGACCTCCCCCCGGTCCGGCGGCGCAGCGGTCGCCGGGCCGGCCCTCCCACCCACGAGGGCCGGCCAGAGAAAGACACGCACGTGCAGTTCCCCGACCGTGTCAGCCGCGGCTCTCCCCGCAGGGGGAAGCCGGCACCCACTGGAGTACTCGATGCGATTCCCGCTCCGCACCACCTCCCCCTCCCGCCGCCTCGCCCGCAGCGGCGGCGCCGTCGCCGCCCTCGCCCTCGGCGCCTCCCTCATGGCGGCTCCGCAGTCGTACGCCGCCGACTCGCCCACCACGAAGCAACTCCTCGACGCCTGCAGCTGGGCCGACCTGTGCGAGTTCCACCCGCAGAGCTACTCGACGTACACCGGCCCCAACCACCAGGTCGGCTCCACGGCGTACAACTGCGCAAGCCAGACCAACCAGCACCGCATCGACTGGTCCGACACGACCGCCTCCACCAACTCGGTCGGGGTGTCGATCACGGCGTCCGCGAAGTTCTGGGAGGTCTACGAGGTCTCCGTCGAGACCAGTTATCGGCACGACTGGACCACCTCGCACACCGACACCGAGAGCGACACCGTCAACATCCCGGCCGGCTACAAGGGCTGGATCGAGCGCGGCACCGCCAAGCAGAAGGCCACCGGCTGGTACGAGATCCACTTCGGCAGCCGCTACTACGGCCACTACATCTGGTACGTCAACGACTACGTGTCGACCGGGTTCAACAACGACAACCCCAAGGCCGGCTACGTCAACTTCAAGGACGCCAGGATGACCTCCGCCGAGCGCGCCGCGCACTGCTGAACCCCACAGGACAGCGGGCGGCCCCGCGTCTCTTCCCTTCCCGTCCACCCGACCACCGTCCCGCCCGGAAAGGCACGAACGACATGGGTACCCTCCGCCGAAAGCTCACCGTCGCCGCGCTCGCCGTGGCCTCCGCCGTCGGGGTCCTGGCGACGCCCGCGACGGCCGACGCCGCCGACGCCTACGTCCAGCTCAGGGTCTGCAACGACAACGGCGCGGCCCTGCGGTTCTACCTCGTCGGCTACAACGACCACGGCGACTGGGTCGGCTCCCGGTTCTGGGACGTCCCGGCCAACGGCTGCACCACGGCCGCGGACTACTGGTGGGGGACCGACCGCTCCGTCGAGTTCCACTACGTCCGCCCGCCGGCCGGCTGGTCCTGGCACCAGGTGTACGTGCCGAAGGCCCACGACGGCAGCACCTGGACGTTCCACCAGTCGTAGGCAGGACCGACCCCACCGACCGCTCAGGGCCCGGCGCACCCACCGGGTCCTGAGCCGTGCCGTAGGGACTTCTGTCCTCGCAGGAGCGTGTCCGCGCTCGTCGACACGTGTCAGGCCGGGCGGTGGCAGCTCGGGCGGTGTCAGGCCGGGTCGTTGTCGAGGACCTTCGTCAGGTCCGCGACCGTCGTGGGGATCTCGCGGTCGAAGGCGAGGCCGTCCAGGCCCTCGTCCGTGACCACCGCGAGCAGGGCCCGGTTGCCGACCGCCGTGACGACGACGTGGCCCGCGCCGCACTGGGCCGTGACCTGGCGCAGCGTGCCGGTGTGGCCCTGGTCGGCCAGGCGGTGCCCGAGGGAGAGGGCGGCGGCGGCCACCGCGGCCATGGACTCGGGATGCGTCTTGTCGGCGTCACTGGCCACCACCAGGCCGTCGACGGTGGCCAGAATGGTCTCGGACACGCCCATCACCCGGTCGCGCAACGAGACGAGGATGTCCTGCACGGGGTCGTTCATGATGGCTTCTTCCTGTGGTGCGTGGGCCGTTGCCCCAGATCTAGGGCCCTTCTGATGGATCTCCGCGGCGTCCCTAGCGCTTGCGGCGGGGGAGCGGGGTCGCCGACGGCCGGGGTGCTGCCGCCGAGGTGTGGGGTGGGGTGCGCGGGGCCGTGCTGGGCCGGTCGGAGGCGGTGGCCGCCAGGGGCTGGAGGAAGCCGAGGGCGAGCAGGTCGCGGAGGTCGAGCATGACCGCGAACAGGCCGCGGCCGAGGGTGAACGCGATGTCCCGGGGGGTGCGCCGGCCGTCGGCGGTGGTCAGGACGGCTCGATGGCGGGAGGAGAGGCGGGCGAGGCGCGCCGGGTCGCCGGCCGCCGGGGCCGGTGCCAGGCGGTCGCGGGCGAAGCGGGCGGTGGCGCCGCGCTCGTTCGCGAGCAACCGGATGCGGCGGGACGTCTCGCCGACCATGCGGGCGGGCGGTACCGCCGTGCCCGTGTCGAGGTGGGGGCGGGGCTCGGCCGCCTCCCAGCCCTCCGGTCGGGTCAGCGCCAGCGCGAAGGCCGCGTCGAAGAGAGCGGCCTGGCCGGTGATCTCCAGTTCCGCGGCGCCGAGGAGTCCCCGGGCGACCAGTTCGCGGGCCAGGTGGGCGGGGTCGGTACCGGTGGCGCGGAGGGCCGTCCAGTCCTCCTCGGCGATCCGGCGGGACTTGAGGAGGAGGACCTCGACGCCCGGGGCGGCCGGCGTCTCCATGGCCACGACCAGGCCGTGGCGGACGTGGATGACCCCGCCGGGGCTGCCCGAGACCAGCACGGTGGCGGAATCCTTCCGCGTGTGCAGGGCGGTCAGGAGCGCGGGGACGTTGCGGGGCGGTGCCGTCTCCAGGGTCATACGAGCAGCCGGCCCGTGCGCTCGGCCAGGTCGCGCAGCACCCAGGTGATGTTGGTCCGGTCCCGGTCCACCAGGGCGAACAGCAGGAGCGGATCGCCGCCCTGGCGTTCGACCACGGTGGTCACATGGTGCTGGCCGGCGGTCGTGACGACGATGCTCTCCAACGCGCCGACCGAACCGGCCTGGTTGAGGTGTGTGGTCGCCAAGTGGGCGGTGGCCTGGGCGTCCTGGGCGGCCGACGTGGCGCCTTCCGCGCCGTGCTCGGCGTAGGTGAGGCCGGTGACGCCGTCCAGGAGGGCGGCCGCGGTCACACCGGGCGTTCCCGCGACGTCGTGCAGGACGGAGTCGAGCGAAGCCATGAGTTCCCCCTCCTGACGCTCGCTTCGCACAGTACTTTATTGCCAACTCTTGCAACACCGGCCAAAGATGATGCTTATTCAGACCCGAAAGGGTCGGGAAGCAACCTGGTCCGGACCTGTTGCGTCCGGGGCGACCCACGTACGGAAGATCGAGGGCACCAGCGTGAACATCGAGACAACGCTCAAGGAAGCCATGAGCATCGACGGCGCCCTCGGGGTCGCCCTCGTCGACTACGAGAGCGGCATGTCCCTCGGGGCGCTGGGCGGCGGTCCGCACCTGGACCTGGAGCTGGCGGCGGCCGGCAACACCGAGGTCGTCCGGGCCAAGAAGCGCACCCTGAAGTCCATCGGCCTGGACGAGGAGATCGAGGACATCCTGATCACGCTCAGCGGCCAGTACCACCTGATCCGCCCGCTGCCCAAGGCCGGCGGCTCGCTCTTCCTCTACCTCGCCCTGGACCGCGGCCGCAGCAACCTCGCCCTGGCCAGGCACAGCCTCAAGAAGCTCGAATCCGAGCTGGAGATCTGAGCCGCCCGGCCGCCGGGGGCGCCGACGGGGCGTCGGCAAAGGTGCGTGGGGTGCGGGCGTAGCGTAGAGGGCATGACGAAGTACGGCTCTTTTCCCGGTTCGCGTCCCCGGCGGCTGCGGACCAGCCCCGTCATGCGGCGCATGGTCGCCGAGACCCGGCTGCACCCCGCGGACTTCATCCTCCCGGCGTTCGTCCGGGAGGGCGTGAGCGAGCCCGTGCCGATCGCCGCCATGCCCGGTGTCGTCCAGCACACCCGGGACACCCTGAAGAAGGCGGCCGCGGAGGCGGTCGAGGCGGGGATCTCCGGGATCATGCTGTTCGGTGTGCCGGAGGAGGACAAGAAGGACGCCCTCGGCACGCCCGGCACCGATCCGGACGGGATCCTCCAGGTGGCGCTGCGGGACGTGCGGGCCGAGGTCGGGGACGACCTGCTCGTGATGTCCGACCTGTGCCTCGACGAGACCGTCGACCACGGGCACTGCGGTGTCCTCGACGCCGAGGGCCGCGTCGACAACGACGCCACCCTGGAGCGGTACGCCGAGATGGCCCAGGTGCAGGCCGACGCGGGCGCCCATGTCGTCGGGCCCAGCGGGATGATGGACGGGCAGATCGGCGTCGTCCGTGACGCGCTCGACCAGATCGGCCGCGAGGACGTCGCGATCCTCGCCTACACCGCGAAGTACGCCTCCGCCTTCTACGGCCCGTTCCGCGAGGCCGTCGGCTCCTCCTTGAAGGGCGACCGCAAGACCTACCAGCAGGACCCCGCCAACGCGCGTGAGTCGCTGCGGGAGCTGGCCCTGGACCTGGAGGAGGGCGCCGACATGGTGATGGTCAAGCCGGCCGGCCCCTACCTGGACATCCTCGCGCGGGTCGCCGACTCCGTGGACGTGCCGGTGGCCGCCTACCAGATCTCCGGCGAGTACTCGATGGTCGAGGCCGCCGCCGAGAAGGGCTGGATCGACCGCGAGCGGGCCATCCTGGAGACCCTGACGGGCATCAGGCGGGCCGGCGCGCAGAACATCCTCACCTATTGGGCGGTGGAGGCCGCGCGGCTGCTGCGCTGAGCCGTCCCGCCCCCGCTTCACCTCGCTCCTCCCTCGCTTCTCCTGGGCGGGCGCGATCAAGTCGCTTTCGGAGTTAGGTTGTTGACGAGCGATTGCTGATCGTTCGAGGAAGACCTCTGCCGTTCCTCCGCGCCGACCGCCCAGGAGACACCCATGTCCGGTGACGCCCTCGACCAGGACCCCGCCGAGCTGCGAAGGAGGATCGACAACACCAAGGCGCACCCGGCCCGGGTCTACGACGTCTTCCTCGGCGGCAAGGACAACTACCCCGTCGACCGGGCCGCCGCGGCCGCCGCGCTCGCCGCCAACCCGCGCGGCTACCTCGACGTCCGGCACAACCGCGACTTCCTGCGCCGCGCGGTGACCAGGCTCGTCGCCCAGGACGGCATCCGCCAGTTCCTCGACGTCGGCACCGGCCTGCCGACCGCCGAGAACGTCCACCAGATCGCCCAGCGGATCATCCCCGACTCCCGGGTCGTCTACGTCGACAACGACCCGGTCGTCCTCGCCCACGCCCGCGCCCTGCTCACCAGCGGGCCCGAGGGCCGCACCGACTACATCGACGCCGACTTCAAGAACCCGGCGGAGATCCTCGAACAGGCCGCGAAGACCCTCGACTTCGACCAGCCCGTCGCCCTGTGCCTGGTCGCGATCCTGCACTTCGTGGCGGACGAGGAGGCCTACCCGATCGTGTCCCAGCTCCTGGACGCCCTGCCGTCCGGCAGCCGGCTGGTGCTCAGCCACCTCACCGAGGACCTCAACCCGGAGAACATCCGCGCGGTCCAGCGGACGTACACGGAGCGCGGCTTCACCTTCGTGCTGCGCTCCCGGGCCGAGGTCGAACGCTTCTTCACCGAGAACGGTCTGGAGCTCGCCGCCCCCGGCGTGGTCCCCGTGCACCACTGGCACGCCGACGGCGCGGCCCCGGTCCCCGACCAGCCGGAACCCGCCTACCTGGACTCCCTCGACGACATCGAGAAGGTCCGCTACGCCGACATCAACGACGTCACCGACGCCGACATCAACGTCTACGCGGGCGTCGGCACCAAGGGCTGAGACCAGGGGCGGCGGGTTACCGCTGCGGTCGGGGTCGGGTGCCGGCCCAGCGGACGTCGGTGTCCGCGGGCCGCCGGGTTCCGGTGACGGTGGGACCGGAGTGGGTCGTGTCGCCGGGGCGTGTGAGGGAGGCGGCGGACGGGCCTTCGTCGCGTACGCCCTGTCCGTCCCGGCATCCGGTGAGGGTGCTCGCGGTGACCAGCGCCAGGACGGCCGCCGCGAGGAGACGGCGGCGGCCGCGGGCCGGGGCGGAGTGCGTGGCGGACATGCGAGGGCTCCCTTGACGTTCTCGGCGTGGTCGGCGGTCCCGAAGCATCCTCAGCCTGTGGCGCGACCCGCCCGCGTCACCAGACTTCACGGGAGATTCGGGACGCCCGTACCCGGCCCACCTCGCTGACCTGGCACGTTCCCGGCCCCTGGGACGGCGGTACGGGACGCCCGAGGCCCCGGCGCGAGCCCGGCACCGCCCGTCCGCATCGCGGAATCACAGGTGTAGACGGCACGTACCTCTCTACGCTCCCGCCAGGACGAGGATCAAGACGAGGACCAGCCAAGGAGCCGCCCATGACCGTCACGCCCGCCCCCGCCCCCGCGCCCGCCGCGCTGCCCCCGCTCGCGGCCCGCAGCCGCAGTGTCGGCGGTTCGCCCGTGCGGGACATCCTGGCGGTGACCGCACGCCCCGAGGTCATCAACTTCGCGGGCGGCCTGCCCGCCCCGGAACTGTTCGACCGGGAGGGCATAGCGGCCGTCTTCCGAGCGGTCCTTGAGGAGACCCCGGAGCGGGCGTTGCAGTACTCCACCACGGAGGGCGAGCCCACGCTGCGCGCCGGACTGGCCGCCCGCCTCAGCACCCGGGGCCTGCCCACCGACGCCGACGACCTGCTGATCACCACCGGCTCCCAGCAGGCCCTCTCCCTGCTGGCGACCGCGCTCGTCGACCCCGGGGACACGGTCCTGGTCGAGAGCCCCTGCTACCTGGCGGCACTCCAGGTGTTCGGACTGGCCGGCGCGCGCGTCCTGCCCGTCCCCTGCGACGCCGACGGCGTCGACCCCGCCGCCCTGGCCGAACTGATCCGCACCGAGCGGCCCAAACTCCTCTACCTCGTCCCGACCTTCCAGAACCCCACCGGCCGCACCATGCCCGCCACCCGCCGCGCCGACCTCGCCGAGACCGCCGCCCGGCACGGCCTGTGGATCGTCGAGGACGACCCCTACGGCGACCTGCGCTACGACGGCGAACGCGTCCCCTGGATCGCGTCCCTGCCCGCCGCCGCGGACCGTACCGTCCTGCTCGGCTCCTTCTCCAAGGTCATGGCCCCCGGCCTGCGCCTCGGCTGGCTGCGCGCCCCCGACGCCCTGCGCCGGGCCTGCGCGGTCGCCAAGCAGGCGGCCGACCTGCACACCCCGACCGTCAACCAGCTGGCCGCCGCCCGCTACCTGGACGTCCTGGACGGTCACGTCGCCAAGGTCCGCGCGGTGTACGGCGAACGCCGGGACGCCATGCTCGCCGGCCTCGCCGACGCCCTCCCGGCAGGATCCGTCTGGAACCGGCCCGAGGGCGGCATGTTCCTCTGGGCCCGGCTCCCGGAGTCGTACGACACCACCGCCCTGCTGCGGCGCGCGGTGGACCACCTGGTGGCCTACGTCCCCGGCGAGCCCTTCTACGCCGCCGACCCCGACCGCGCCACCCTGCGCCTGTGCTTCGTGACGCAGACACCGCAGGAGATCGGCGAGGGCCTGCGCAGACTGGCCGGGGCCCTCAGGAGCTAGCGGGTCCGGTCAGTCCCACCAGAAGTGCCAGAACCGCTCGCCGACCAGCTGCTCGGCGTACGACGAGAGGGTGTCGTCGCTGCCGGGCAGCACGGCGTAGGGGCAGAACGCGAAGTGCTCGGCGGCGATCGCCTCCGCCGTGTCCAGGTCGGTGGGCGGGGCGGCGACGGAGACGGCGAGGTGGTCCAGGCCGAGGGCCACCACCCGTATCCCGAACCGGTCCTCCCAGGAGCGCAGCACCGCGCACAGCCGGGCCACGTCCTCCTCGTGGTTGACCGGCCCGCTCCAGCCGATCGCCGCCGGTATGTCCGCGCTGCGCCGCGCCGGCACCAGCGCCAGGTGCGGCTCCTTCAGCCAGGGCCGTCCCTGGCTGAGCGCGTCCGCGACCTCGGCGGCCCGCGCGTCCGGGTCGGCGACCAGCGCGCCGGCGGGGGCAAGCCCCGGCCACTCCTCGCCCTCCGGCGGGTCCTCCTCCCAGGCGTCCTCCAGCACGTCCTCGGCGTCGTGGTCACCGGGGTACGACGTCTCGCCGGGCGCGAAGTCCCAGTCGTCCAGCTCGGACACGTCGACGAGGACCGGCAGCAGGCCCGCCCGCCCGGCCTGCGCACCCAGCGCCGTCCAGGTACCGGGCCCCGCGGGCTGACCCGCGTGCCACAACAGGGGTTCGTGCCAGGGCCCGCAGAGCGTCGCGTCGATCAGTCTCCCGGGCGGGAGCTGCAACCCCAGGGACCGACCACTCGGATCGGTCGCCAGCTTGGGCAGCGGGTTGGGAAGAGTCGCCATGGCAGTGAACTGTAGAGCCCGCCACTGACAACGCCGCCGGGCACGGCTACTTGAGGGCGGCGGTGAAGGCGGCCCAGGGGGCGGGGCCGAGCGCGAGGGCCGGGGCGTCGGGGGAGGGGTCGTTCTTGGAGTCCCGGACGTGGACGACGTGGGGGCAGGCGGCGACCTCGATGCACTCGCCGCCTTCGTCACCGCTGTAGCTCGACTTCCGCCAGGCGAGGGCGACTTCGATGCACTCGCCGCCTTCGTCACTGCTGTAGCTCGACTTGAACCACTGAAGTGCGGTGCTCATTGCTCTCCTAGCAGACGGCCCAGCAGGCCGTACGACTCCAGAGGGGACAGGGCCTGTGCTCGCAGCATCGCATACTTGCGCGCCAGCCTGGACACCTCGTCCGCGTCGGAAACCCACTGGCTGCCGCGTTGGCCCTCGATGTAGGCCAGGTGCTGATGGTCCGGTGTCTCCAGGAGGACGAAGGGACCAGCCAGCCCCGCGTGGGAGGCAGCGGAAGTCGGCATGAACTGCAGGGACACACAGGGAAGTTCGGCCGCCGCACGAAGATGACGGAGTTGCCCCATGCGTACCTCCGATCCGCCGAAGGCGAGGTGCAGCACCGGCTCCCATACGACGAAGCTGACCGTCGGTGGATTCCTGCGGCGCAGGATGTCCTGGCGCTCGATGCGCGCCGTCGTCTTCGGCTCGATCTCCTCCTCGTCGTACGCCGGAACCCGCTCCCGCAGGACGGCTTCGGCGTAGGCCCTCGTCTGGAGGAGTCCGGGCAGCACCTGGTTCGCGTACGAGGACAGGGCGATCGCCTCGCGTTCGTGCTCCATGTACAGCTCGGCCCACATGGGGAACTGGTCGACGTCCGGCAGGTTGGCCACCCCCGCCGTCAACACGCCCTTCGTGTCCAGTACTTCGTCCAGTCGCGCCGCCGTGTCCGGTTTCAGTGCCCGGCGGCCCTGTTCGATGGACGCGATCGTCTGGTCGTCGAGGCCCACCCGGAGGCCCAGCTCGGTCTGGGTCAGACCGGCCGCCCGGCGGGCCGTGCCCAGCTGCTTGCCGAGCATCTTCAACGACGTCTGGTTCTTCGGCCGCGGCGGCTTCTTCGCGCTCATGTCGGTCTCAATCCCCTGGGGCACGCGTACGTCACCGGGTGGGAACCCGTACAAAAAATCCGTACGGGTCCACTCTCTGCACCACCGTAGTGACTCTGCGCGACATTCGTCCCGTGAACGACCGAAACGAACTCCTCTACCCTCGCGAACAGTTCTACGCCCGGGAGCGCCGATCCGTGCCCGCCGCCAGGCGGTTCGCCGCGCAGTCGCTCAGGTGCTGGGGTCTGGCGGACTGGGCCCGCGCCGCCGACCTGTCGCTGTGCGTGAGCGAGTTGGCCACGAACGCCCTCCTGCACGGGGTGCCGCCCGGCCGTGGCTTCCTGCTGCGGCTGCGGTACGACGGCGAGGCCGTCCGCGTCGAGGTGCACGACAGCGGGCCGGGCCTGCCGACGCCCACCGAGCCGTCGGACGACGCGGACGAGGGCGGCCGCGGGCTGCTGCTGGTCGGGGCCCTCGCCGACAAGTGGGGGGTGGCGGAGCGGGAGCTCGGCAAGGTGGTGTGGGCCGAGTTCGAGTCCGCGCGTGAGGCGGCGGACGGCAATCTCTCGGCCTTCGTCGCCCGGGCCTAAGGGATCAGTCGTTGCGAGACGCGATGGCGCTGCACGCCGAGGACAGCGCCCGTATCGGAGACGACCTGTGCGGCAACTGAAGCGTGGTCAGGTGTGGACCGACCACGTGGCCGAGCTGTGCCCCGGCGCGGCCCTCTGCGCGCTGCTGAACACGTCGGGGGAGCGGAGGGAATCGCTGGTGACGGTGCGGGTGACGACTCCGCTCAGGGGAGTGGTCCTGGCTCCCCACGGGGACGTTCCCGGCGAGCAGATGGAACGCGTGGACGTCGCGTTGCGGGCGGTGCTCAGTCTCTGACGCTTGCCACCGTGAGCAGTTGGTCGGCCCGGCTCCCGGTGGCGCACGCGTCATGGAAGGAACTTCACCTCCGGGAAGGCCGCGCTCGGGCCGTCGAGAAGATGCCCCCCGCGGTGCCGCAGGTGCAGGTCGAAGAAGGCCGGCGGATAGGCCTGTTGGATCCGTACCGACCGGACCGGGTCGAGGGTGCCGATCCAGTCCTGGATCTGCTGGTCGGTCATGCCGAGGATCTTGCCCGCCTGCGGGATCAGCATCGCGTTGTCGCCGTATGAGTTGTGGATGGCCCCGTCGGCCTGGATGTCGAGCCGCCAGCCGCGAAGGTGCGTCCAGAACGCGGCGACGTCCGGCATGGCGGCCCGGGTGAACACGGCGGTCATCATCATGAACGGCCGGTCCAGATCGGTGGTGATGGTCGGCTGCATCGGGCCGTCGATGCTGAGTCCGGCTCGGACACGCCGGTCGGCGAGCATGGTGAGTGCGGTGGCGGTGCCCCCCTTCGACCAGCCGAACGCGCCGATGCGCCGGGGGTCGAGGGCGCCGAGCAAACCCTGGGGCAGTGGCTTGCCGTCGACGTCGGGGTTGCGGCCGGCTGCGACCCCCTCCACGCAGTCGAGCAGGAACCGGAGGTCCGCCGCGAAGTCCCTAGGAAACATCGGGACGTCGCCCGGGGTGACCACTCGGCCGTCGGGGAACTCGGTGAACGTGTCGTAGGTGTGGTCGACGGTGAACACCACATACCCGTGACTGGCGAGTTCCTGGACCATGACGGTGTGGTCGCCGCGGTGGCTGCCCGAGCCGTGCGAGTACACGATGACGGGCAGGCGGTGGCCCATACGGCGCACGGGTGCGCCCAGGTGCCCGGCGGTGAGCGGGCCGAGGGCGGGGTCGAGGGGGAAGCCGGCGTCTGTCAGCAACGCCCGAAACGCGCCCTCGGTCATCCAAGGGGCGCGCGGCAGGTTCTCCGCCCTACGGGCGGGGTACCAGACGCTGGCCATCAACTCGCGGTGATGCCCCGGACCGGCCACGGGATCCGGGCGTGAGGTGTCGACGAGGTGGAGCGGCACCGTGCCCACCGGATGAGGGCCGGTGGGCGGAGGCAGGGTGAGTCGCGCCGGGCCGGAGGCGGTCGGAGCCGCCCATGCGTGGGACGCGACGCCGAGCGGTACGGCAGTCCCGATTCCAGCGGTCAGCGCAGCCCGGAGCATGCGTCGGCGCGTCATTGGTTGTCGGCTGTCGGACGCCGTGACGGTCATGAATCCTCCCGAGTCTGGGTTTCCTGGCGTGTCAGCCGTTGCGGGCGGTCTCTGGGCCGGTGACGCGTCTGAGCAGGGGGAGAGTCGAGGCGATGATGCCCAGCGAGGCGACGAGGCCGAGAGTGACGAGCGCGTAGTACGCCGCGCCCGGTGACACCAGGTCGTAGCGCATCTGCGATTTCAGGAACAGGGCAGAGGCGGCGAAGGCCGTACCGATCGAGATCGCGGCCACGGCCAGCAGCGGCAGTGTGCTCTCCAGGCCGATCACCCGTTGCAGCACTCCCAGCGGCGCACCGGTGAGCCGCAGCAGTGCGAACGGGCGTCGGCGATCCGACAGGCCCGCCACCACGCTCACCGCGAGGCTGCACCCTGCGATCGGCAGCGTGGTCAGCAGCACCACGTCGGCCAGTTGCCGCCAACCGGCCAGCTCCTGCTGCAAGTCGGTGCCCCAGTCGCCCACCGTTTGGGCCTGGTGGTGCGGGTAGGCGGTGGTGAGCAGGGTCCGTACGCGTTCCATGGCGGCTGTCGACCCGTCGGTGGCCACGTAGACCAGTTGTACGGGCAGCCTCGCGACGGCTGCGGTGCTGATCGCGGCGGCGGGCCACGGCAAGCTCGGATGCGATTGCAGGCTGACGAACGCGTAGAAGTCGACGGCCGTGACGCTCGCTCCGGCCGGGCAGCGGCCCACCATGGGAGTCCCCGCCAGGTCGGAGCAGGTCACCAGGGCCGGCGCCTCCGGGGGCGGACCGCCTGGGTGGACTGTCCGGTGCACCACCTTGCCCACACCGTCGGGGTTCGCGTGGACGACGGCTACCCCCCGCACGCCCGGGATCGCCCGCACCTCGGTGAGCAGCCGTGTCGGGATGGCCCCGGCCAGCGGCGCCTGACCGTCGCCGCCGGCCTCCACCACCGTCCGGGTCTGCCGGTCGCCGCCCAGCGTGCCGCGGTAGTCGTTGATGGTGCCGATGATGCTGACGGTCGCGGTGGTCACGAACAGGGCCAGGACGAGGCCGCTGACCGCGCGGAAGCCGGCCTTCGGGTCGTCGGCGAGCCGCCGCACAGCGATCAGGGCCGCCGGGCGTCGGGTGCGCCGGGCGGCGACCCGGGCAGCGGTCATGGTCAGCCACGGCCCGGCGATCACCAGGCCCAGCATCACCACCAGGAAGCCTGGAAGGTAGGCCGCCGTCTGGCCGTTCCCGGTCGCCGGGCGACGGCCGACGAAGACGAAGTACGCCAGTTCGGCCAGTCCCGCCAGCAGCGGGATCAGCCGCCAGGCGCGCGGCGGACGCGGAGTCACCCGGCGGGTCACGCCGAGCGGGGAGATGGTGACCCGGCGCAGGGCGAGGCGCGCCGCGATCGCCGCCGCGACCGGCACGCCGACGACGACGCCGAGGACCTGCGGGGCGCTGAGCGTCAGATCCGAAAGGAAGAACCGCTGCTGCCCGGTGAGCGGAAGGGTGGCGACCAGCGGGCGCAGCGCGGCGTAGAGCCCGAAGCCGACCACCGTCCCGGCCGCCGCCGCCAGCGCGGACTCGACCGCCGAGAGCAGCGACACCTGCCGGGGGGTGGCGCCGACCAGCCGCATCGCCGCGTACCGCTGTTCGCGCGTGGCGGCGGACAGCCGGGTCGCGGTGGCGATGAAGATCAGCACCGGGAAGATCAGTGCCCCGGCCACCACGGAGGAGATGAGCGTCAGCGCGTCGCCGCGCACCGCGTGGTCCCAGCACGCGTTGTCACAGGGGGATGGCCGGCTGGTGGCGATGGTGGTGACCGCTCTCGCCCCTGGGGCGCCCTTGATCTGGGCGGGGGTACGGCCGATGACGGCGATCAGCGAGTCCGGGGAGGCCAGAGCGGCGTCGCCGATCGTGCCGGTGAGCCGGCCGGGGAAGCGGTCGCCCAGCTGGTCGGCCGGGGTGGCGCGGATCAGCCTGGCCAGTGCGGGAGAGGCGTAGTACTCGCCGGGCGCGGGAAGGTGCGTCAGACCGGGCGGGACGGGCGAGGTCGGGCCGGTCGCGGCGACGTCGACCTCGGTGAGGGACTTCCCGTCGTAGTAGTCGCCGTGCGGCCACCACCACAGCGGGTCCGCCGAGGCCCGCTCGGTACGGCCCGCGGCGCCGGTGTCGAGCCAGACCTGCCGCTGGTTCGTCCGCTCGACGGCGTTCATGCCGGCGAAGGTCGACAGCAGCAGCCCGACGCCGATGGCGACCGCGGCGGCGATCATGGCCAGCCGGGCGAGCGCCTCTCGGCCGCCGCTGACCGCGAGGCGGACGGCGAAGGCGATCACGAGGCCATCCGTCCGGTCGTGAGCAGGCTGGACCTGCCGTCCCGGACCATGGCCTTCTGGTCGGCGTACGCGGCGACCCGGGGTTCGTGGGTCACCAGGACGACGGCGGTGCCCTCCTCGTGGGCCGCGTCCACCATCAGCTCCATCACCCGCTCGCCGGTCAGCGAGTCCAGCGCCCCGGTCGGTTCGTCGGCGAACAGCACCTTCGGCCGGGCCACCAGGCCGCGGGCCAGCGCCACCCGCTGCGCCTGACCTCCCGACAACTCCCCGGAGCGGCGCCGCTCCAGGCCGTCCAGGCCCAGTCTGGCGAACCAGGGCCGGGCCTCGGCGAGGGCAGCCGCCCGGCGCTTGCCGGAGAACAGCAGCGGCAGGGCGACGTTCTCCTCGGCGGTCAGCTCGGGGACGAGCTGACCGAACTGGAAGACGAACCCGAAGACGTCGCGGCGCAGCGCGCTGCGATCCGCCTCGTTCATGGTGTCGATGCGGCGTCCGTCGAAGTGCACCTCGCCGGAGTCCGGGGTGAGGATGCCTGCCAGACAGTGCAGCAGGGTGGACTTCCCCGAGCCGCTCGGGCCCATCACGGCGAACACCTCGCCGGCCTCCACGGCCAGGTCGGCACCGCGCAGCGCGGGGGTCTCGCCGAAGGACAGGGTGAGAGCGCGGGCCTCTATGAGGGCGGTCATGGACGCACCTCCTCGGCGAGCGCGTCCATCCGGGCCGCGGTCACCTCGATCCAGTGCAGGTCGGCCTCCAGGTGGAACAGGCCGTGGTCGGCGAGCAGGACGTCCACGAGCGTGCCGGTGCGGCGCAGCTGGGTCAGTTCGTGCATCCGCTCCAGGTGGGCGGCCCGCTGGGTGTCGAGGTACTGCTGGGCGTCCCGGCCGAGCATCAGGGCCAGCACCACCTTGGTGAACAGCACGGTCTGCAGATTGGGCTCGGGGGCGACCGGCTCGGTGAGCCAGGTCTCGAACTCCGTCGCCCCGGCCTCGGTGATCACGTAGCGCTTGCGCTCGGGGCCGACCCCGGGCTCCGCCTCGCCGGCCATGATCTTCCCGTCCCGCGCCAGCCGGCCGAGCGTTGTGTAGACCTGCCCGTACGGCAGCGGCTTGCCGCGGTTGAAGAAGGTGTCGTAGTCGCGCTTGAGGTCGTAGCCGTGGCTCGGCTCTCGCTCCAACAGCCCCAACAGGGTGAGAGGAACACTCATGCGAGGAACATACACCGGGGATATACTCTGAGTGTATATCTGCTGAGAGTATTTCTGATCCGCTGTGCGCCTCGGCGTCACCGCGCCACTGAGGTGACGCACTCCCGCTTGGTGTCCCCCGCAGGGTGGAAACAGGTGTGGATCGTGGTTCCGGGGGTGGTCGCCGTCATCGGGGTGTACACGAACGCGTCCGCGTCGGCGGCCGTTCTGATGTCGGCGCCGTGCACCCGGCCGGCCGCCGTCACCTCCAGTCGGTCACCGACCCGCGTCCCCCACATCCGCGCCCAACTCGCCCCGCACTCCTTGCTGTAGCGCACCTCCAGCCAGGCGTCGCCGGCCGTGTGACGGGTGGCCAGCGTGACGGGGGAGGCAGCGCACCGCATGGCCATCGGGTTCCGGCCCTCGCAGGTCGCGGCCCGGCAGCGCGGGGCGGACGACGCGGGGTCCTGGTGCGGGGGCGCCTCGGCGGAGGCGCGCGAGGTGCCGTCGGTGCCCGGCCGCAGCAGCGCGGTCGCCACCGCCACCGCGCCGACCGCCACGGCGCACACGGACGCGAGCACCGCCACGGTGACGACACTCCGGTGCCCGGCGAGCCGGGCGGCGGAGGCAGGCGCCGTGGCGGGCGGCGATGCGGCGGGCGGCGATGCGGCGGGCGATGCGGCGGGCGGCGATGCGGCGGGCGATGCGGTGGGTGACGCACCCGTGGCCGCAGGCGCAGGCTTCTCCTTGCCCCGACCGCTCCACTCCGACTCCGCGATCTCCCACAGCGCCAGGCAGCGCCCGTCCGGCTCACCGGCCAGTCGGCACAGTTCCTGGACCGCCTGGCGCGGGGGCAGGGCCTTGCCGTTGAGATAGCGCTCCCAGGACGACTTGCTGAACGCCGTCTTCGTCGCCAGGGCCGCCAGGCTCAGGCCGGTGCGGGCTCTCAACTCCCGCAGTGAGGCGGCCAGCCGGGTCCGCTCCGGGGTCATCCCCGCAGCGCCTTCCAGGTACGCGGGCCCACGATGCCGTCGCCGATCAGCCCCGCCCGCTTCTGGAACCGCACCACCGCGCCCCGCGTCAGCGGGCCGAACATGCCGTCGATGCCGCCCGGCGACACACCGGCCCGGCGCAGCAGACACTGCACCTCCACGACGTCCGGCCCCGACTGGCCGTACCCCACGGTGGCGTCCAGGGTCCGGCTGTTGCCCGCGTACCAGGCGCCGTCCACCCGTTGCAGACGACAGCTGTACGAGGGGGGCGAGGCCGGTGCCGACGCGGCGAGCGGAGCCGTCCGCGCCGTCCGGTCGGCGTCGGCGCCGGAGCGGCCGGTGAGCCACGAGGTCACCAGGACAGCCGTCGACACCGCGAGCACCAGGGCCACCGCCCCGGCCGCGACCGCGATCCGCAACGTCCGCACGGAGAGCCGTATCTCAGCGGCGGGACGCGGCCCGGCCTCGGGCCCGGCCTCGGATTCGGGCTGGTGCTCGGGCTCGGGTGCCGGGGCTTCGGCGGCCGGTACGGCGGTTCTCCCGCGGTCCTTGCCGTGCTCCCACGCCTCCGCCGCCACCTCGCGCAGGGTCAGCAAGCGGGTCGGATCCTCCCCGCCGATCCGGGCCAGTGCCTCCACGGCCTGAGCGGGCGGCAGGTGCCGGCCGCCCAGATACCGTTCCCACGACTTGGCGCTGTACCCGGTCCGCGCGGCGAGCTGCCGTACGCTCAGCCCGCTGTGGTCCTTCAGGCGGCGCAGCCGCACCAGCAACTGCCGCACGCGCGGATCCAGTTCAGCGGGCAGTTCTTTCCAGCGCGACATGTACCCCCCCGGATGCGGTCCGGAACCGTGGTCAGCGGCCCCCGCTCCGACGCATTCTGCATGAGCATGGCCACCCCTGTACGGCCGTCCCGCCACTCCGTCCCGTCGGAGGGTGTCGGCGCAGTTCAGAGGGGGTGGCGTCCCAGCAGGCCGCCACTTCGCCGACAGCCGTGGCGGGGTCCGCCGGGCGGCCCGCACCGTGGTGGCGGCACCGACGCGCCGAACGGGTCGGATGCCGACCACGACCTGAAAGAGGAACGCATGCGACCGAACGTTCTGACCCGGACCCTCGTCGGAATCACCGCCGTCGCCGGCCTCGCCGCCGGATCGCTGGCGACCGCCGGCACCAGCTTCGCCGCGCCGGTCTCGCAGCCCGCGGTGAGCGCGCGGGCCGCCACCCTGGCCTCCTACGAGAACTTCGGCCTGACCACCGCCGAGGCCAAGAACGTGCAGAACTTCCTGGCGGAGTACTGGGGCTACACCGACGGCATCGACGGCCAGCTCGGCCCCAACAGCTGGAAGGCGTTCCAGCGCTGCCTCAAGCAGTACTGGGGCTACACCGGTGCCATCGACGGCGACCCCGGCACCAACACGATCAAGGCGCTCCAGCGCCTGCTGAAGGCCGACTACGGCTACACCGGTGACATCGACGGCATCGCCGGCTCGGGCACCCGCGCCGCCTTCAAGCGCTTCGCCGCCTGACAGCCGGCCACAGCCGTCGTACCCGCACCGCCCTTCGTACGGACGGTGCGGGTACGACGCTCAGAGGCGCTCGGGCGTCCGGATGCCCAGCAGGGACATGCCCTGGTGGAGGGTGCGGGCCGTCATGTCGCACAGGAAGAGGCGGTTCTCCACCTGGGCGGGGGTGTCGGCCTTGAGGACCGGGCACTTGTCGTAGAACGACGTGTACAGCGAGGCCAGCTGGTACAGGTACGCCGCCAGCTTGTGCGGGGCGTACTCCGCCGCCGCCTCGAAGACGGTGTCACCGAACGCGTCCACGTGCAGGCCCAGCGCCCGCTCCGCCGCGTGCAGTTCCAGCTCCGGGTGCGCGGCGGGCCGGACCTCCCCGGCCTTGCGGAGGATCGACTGGATCCGGGCGTACGCGTACTGGAGGTAGACGGACGTGTCGCCGTTCAGCGAGACCATCTGGTCCAGGTCGAACTTGTAGTCCCGGTTGGCGGAGGTCGACAGGTCGGCGTACTTCACCGCGCCGATGCCGACCTGCTGCGCCCGCTCCTGGATCTCGTCCTCGGTGAGGTCCTGCGCCTTCTCCCGGACGACCTGGGCGGCCCGCTGCACCGCTTCGTCCAGCAGGTCCTCCAGCCGTACGGTCTCACCGGCACGGGTCTTGAACGGCTTGCCGTCCGCGCCGAGCACCGTGCCGTAGCCCATGTTGTGCGCGGTGACGTCGTCGGTGAGCCAGCCCGCCCGCCGGGCCGTCTCGAAGACCATCTTGAAGTGCAGGGACTGCCGCACGTCCACGACGTAGATGAGGGACGTGGCGTGCAGCTCCTGGACCCGGTTGCGGATCGCCGTCAGGTCCGAGGCCGCGTAGCCGAAGCCGCCGTCGGCCTTCTGCACGATCAGCGGGACCGGCTGGTCGTCCTTGCCCCGGATGTCGTCGAAGAAGACGACCAGCGCGCCCTCGGAGCGGACCGCGACACCCGTCTCCTCCAGGATCCGCGCGGTCTCCGGCATGCCGTCGTTGTACGCCGACTCGCCGACGATCTCGTCGTCCCGGACCTCCATGTCCAGCTTCTCGAAGACCGAGTAGAAGTAGACCTTCGACTCGTCCACGAACCGCTGCCACAGGTCGAGGGTCTCCTTGTCGCCGGACTGGAGGGCGACCACCCGCTTGCGGGCCCGCTCCTTGAACTCCTCGTCCGTGTCGAAGACCGCCCGGGACGCCTTGTAGACCCGGTTCAGGTTCGACATGGCCTGCTCGCCGTCCGTGTCGGTCTCCGCGGACAGCTGGTCCGGGTTCTCGATCAGGTACTGGATGAGCATGCCGAACTGGGTGCCCCAGTCGCCGATGTGGTGCCGGCCGATCGTCTTCTCGCCGGTGAAGTCGAGCATGCCGCGCAGGGCGTCGCCGATCACCGCGGACCGCAGGTGGCCGACGTGCATCTCCTTGGCGACGTTCGGCTGGGCGTAGTCGATGACCGTGACGCCGGGGGTCGCCTTCGGCGGGACGCCGAGCCGGTCGCCGTCCGCGTACCGGGCGGCGAGGTTCTCGGTGATCGCCCGGTCCGCGAGGGTGATGTTCAGGAAGCCGGGGCCGGAGACCTCGACGTCCTGGATCAGGGCCGCGCCGGTGGAGATGCGGGAGACGACCTGCGTGGCCAGGTCGCGCGGGTTGGCCTTGGCCTTCTTGGCGAGGGCGAGGATGCCGTTCGCCTGGTAGTCGGCCCGGTCGCTGCGTCGCAGCAGGGGGTCGACCGCGTCGGCTTCCGGCAGGGCGGAAGCGAGCGCGTCGGTGAGCTGCTGGTTGACGGAGTCGCTGAGGGACGTGACCGAGGCCATGGGGTAGGAGCCGTTCTCCTCGTGGGTGCGGGTAGACGGGTCCAGTATTTCACGGGGGGTAAAGGGGTTTTTGCGGCTACGGGGGTGGGGGGTCGGGGGACATTGCCGGGTGCGGCTCCGTCGTGGCTGGTCGCGCAGTTCCCCGCGCCCCTCCAAGCGGCGGCTGCGCCGCCTGCTAGGAGGGGCGCGGCCGGGTGCGGGTGCGTCGTGGCTGGTCGCGCCCGCGCGGCGGAGCCGCAAGTCGGCACGGCCCCGCGCCCCCAAGCGGCGGCTGCGCCGCCGAGCGGCGGTTGTGCTGTCGGTGATGCAACCCCGTGGTCCTTACGGGGCTCTTGGATTATGGCGTTTTCATGGAAGGCGTGGTCCCTGGGACAATGGGGCCGTCAGCCGTGCGACCGTACCGGCTGTGCCGTGTCTGAAAGAAGGACGTGCCGATCGTGGCTCAGAGCACCGAGACCACCGACTGGGTCTCCCGTTTCGCGGATGAGGTCATCGAGGAGTCGGAGCGTCGGGCCCCGGGCAAACCGGTCGTCGTCGCGTCCGGGCTCTCCCCGTCAGGACCGATCCACCTCGGGAACCTCCGCGAGGTCATGACCCCGCACCTCGTCGCCGACGAGGTCCGGCGGCGCGGACACCAGGTCCGGCACCTGATCTCCTGGGACGACTACGACCGGTACCGCAAGGTGCCGGCCGGTATCGCCGGGGTCGACGAGAGCTGGGCCGAGCACATCGGCAAGCCGCTCACCTCCGTGCCCGCCCCGGCGGGGTCCGCGTACCCGAACTGGGCCGAGCACTTCAAGGCCGCGATGGTCGAGTCGCTGGCCGAGCTGGGTGTGGAGTTCGACGGGATCAGCCAGACGGCGCAGTACACCTCGGGCGTCTACCGCGAGCAGATCCTGCACGCCATGAAGCACCGCGGTGACATCGACGCGATCCTCGCGCAGTACCGGACCAGGCCGAAGACCGGCAAGAAGCCCCAGCAGAAGGCCGTCGACGAGGCCGAGCTGGAGGCCGAGGAGGGCTCGGGCGCGGCCGCCGAGGACGACGGCTCCTCCGGGTCCGCCGGGTACTTCCCGTACAAGCCGTACTGCGGCGGCTGCGGCAAGGACCTGACCACCGTCACCGCCTACGACGACGACACCACCGAGCTGACCTACACCTGCACCGCGTGCGGCTTCTCCGAGACCGTCCGGCTCAGCGAGTTCAACCGCGGCAAGCTGGTCTGGAAGGTCGACTGGCCGATGCGCTGGGCCTACGAGGGCGTCGTCTTCGAACCGAGCGGCGTCGACCACTCGTCGCCCGGCTCCAGCTTCCAGGTGGGCGGCCAGATCGTCGGGATCTTCGGCGGGCAGCAGCCCATCGGACCCATGTACGCGTTCGTCGGCATCAGCGGCATGGCGAAGATGTCCTCGTCCCGGGGCGGGGTGCCCACCCCGGCCGACGCGCTGAAGATCATGGAGCCGCAGATCCTGCGCTGGCTCTACGCCCGCCGCCGGCCCAACCAGTCCTTCAAGATCGCCTTCGACCAGGAGATCCAGCGGCTCTACGACGAGTGGGACAAGCTGGACGCGAAGGTCGCCGACGGGTCCGCGCTGCCCGGTGACATCGCCGCCCACTCGCGCGCCGTGCGGACGGCCGGGGGCGAGCTGCCGCGGACGCCCAGGCCGCTGCCGTACCGGACGCTCGCCTCCGTCGCCGACATCACCGCCGGGCACGAGGACCAGGCGCTGCGCATCCTCGGCGAGCTGGACCCGGAGCAGCCGCTGGACTCGCTGGCGGAGGTGCGGCCCCGGCTCGACAAGGCGGAGGCCTGGATCAACACCCAGGTACCGGCCGACCAGCGGACCATCGTCCGCGAGGAGCCGGACGCGGAACTCCTGAAGTCCCTCGACGAGGCCTCCCAGCAGTCCCTGCGGCTGCTGCTCGACGGGCTCGCCGAGCACTGGTCGCTCGACGGGCTCACCCACCTCGTGTACGGCGTGCCCAAGGTGCAGGTCGGCTTCTCCGCCGACGCGACGCCGAAGGAGCTGCCGCCGGAGATCAAGACCGCCCAGCGTTCGTTCTTCGCGCTGCTGTACCACCTGCTGGTGGGGCGTGACACCGGGCCGCGGCTGCCCACCCTGCTGCTCGCGGTCGGACAGGACCGGGTACGGCACCTGCTCGGAGCGTAGACCGGCATGAGGAAGGGGCCCTCCCGCACGGGAGGGCCCCTTCCTCATGCCGTGGTACGGCCTACGCGATGTGGTCGTCCTGGAGTTCCGCCGTGTGGCGGTTCGTGAAGCGGTTGACCATGCGGTCGGCCTCGCGCTGCGGGAGCGAGATGCCGTAGGTCGCCTCCACGTCGCCCCGGAACTGGCCGGAGCTGGGGTAACCGCCGTCGATCGACTTCTTGAAGACCTGGTAGTACTCCTCCTCGGTCGGCTCGGTGCCGCCGCCCTCGCCCAGCTCACGGGTGCGCCCCGGGCCGGAGGGGATGGGGAAGCTGCCGGTCGTCTCCGAGGGCGACTCCTCGGGGAGGGGCTGCTGCTCCTGGGGAGGCTGTCCCTGGCGGAACCGTACCTGGGCGAGCTGGTCCTGCTGGTACCGGTCCTGCTGGTACTGGTCCTGCTGGTTCTGCTGCTGCTCGTACTGCTGCTGCTCGTACTGCCAGGCGGCGTACTCCTCCTCGGTGTACTGCGGCTCGTAGGGCGGCTCGTACGTCGGGTCGTAGCCGCCGTGGTACTCGATCTGCTGGGGGTCCCTGGCGTGCAGCCAGGGGTTCACCTCCGGCTGCGGCTGCGGCTGCGGCTGCGGCTCCTGTTCCGGGGCCGGTGCCGGGACCAGCGCGGGGCGCTGCCGGCCCTGGGGCGCCTCCGGGGCCTGGGCCTGGGCCGGGGCGGGGGCGGATGCTGCCGGCGGGGCCGGGAGGAGCACCGGGATCTCTATGCCCGCCGCCGCCAGGCCCTCCGGGGCGGTGTCCGCCAGCGGAACGCCGTAGCGGGCCAGGCGCAGCGGCATCAGGGACTCCACCGGCGCCTTGCGGCGCCAGGCGCGGCCGAAGCGGGAGCGGAGCCTCGCCTGGTAGACGAGACGTTCCTGCTCCAGCTTGATGACCTGGTCGTAGGAGCGCAGCTCCCACAGCTTCATGCGGCGCCACAGCAGGAACGTGGGGACCGGGGAGAGCAGCCAGCGGGTGAGGCGGACCCCCTCCATGTGCTTGTCCGCCGTGATGTCGGCGATCCGGCCGATCGCGTGCCGGGCCGCCTCGACCGCCACCACGAACAGGATCGGGATGACGGCGTGCATGCCCACGCCCAGCGGGTCCGGCCAGGCCGCCGCGCCGTTGAAGGCGATCGTCGCGATGGTCAGCAGCCAGGCCGTCTGCCGCAGCAGCGGGAAGGGGATGCGGATCCAGGTCAGCAACAGGTCCAGGGCGAGCAGGACGCAGATGCCCGCGTCGATGCCGATCGGGAAGACGTACGCGAAGTTCCCGAAGCCCTTCTTGATGGCCAGCTCACGGACGGCGGCGTACGAACCGGCGAAGCCGATGCCGGCGATGATCATCGCGCCGGTCACGACCACGCCGATGAGAACGCGGTGCATCCGGGTCAGCTGCATTGGCGCGGCCACCGGTACTCCCCTCCCCTTGCGTGTTGGTGCGCGCAACAGGGTGGCACATGTGTGCGGCGCACGTGGTGCCGGTCAGCTCTTCTTGGATGACGACTTGGAGGGCGAAGCGGAGGCGGAGGGGGATCCGGAGGGTGTCGCGGAGGCCTTCCCGGAGGGGGTCGCGGAGGGTGAACTCGCGGGCGCCGAACCGCCGTTGGCGGTCGAAACCGACGCCACCGCATCCTTCACGGCCTGCACCGCGGCCTTCGTGAGCGTGTCGGCGTCCGGTGTCTTCTCACCGGCGAGACCCGCGCCGTTGTAGTCGACCGTGACGACCACGTTCGCGACGCGTGCCACGACCGTCTGCTGCTTGAAGGCGCCTTCCTTCTTCTTCAGGTCGTAGCGGACGGCGGTGGCCTGGTCGCCGGCCCCGCTGACCGGCTCCGACTTGGTGTTCTTGGCGCCCGCCACGGACTGGGCCTCCCGCACCTGGCCGGTGTAGTAGGTCTCCGCCTGCTGGTCGCCGCTGCCACGGCCGGCGTCCGAGTCGAAGCGGAGGAAGGAGACGTTCAGCCAGCGGAACTGGGAGCCCTTCACGCCGTTGTTGTCCAGGCTGCTCCAGGAGCAACTGCCGCGCGTGGCCACGTCGTCCGAGGTGCCCTCCTTGCCCGACTTCACGCCCTGCGGCACGAGCGAGGTGAGCGTCTGCTTCGACAGCGCCGCGCACGGCTCGGGCAGCTTCTGGTACTTGGCCGCCTGGACGGTCGGCGAGGCGGCCGTGGCACCGGCGGGCGCGGTGGCGGTGTTCGTGGAGCCGCCACCGGTGCCCTGTGCCGCGTCGGCGGAGCCGGAGGAGGAGCAGGCCGACGCGAACAGCGCCACGGCGGGGACGGCGGCCGCGCAGACGAGGGAGCGGCGGAGGCGCCCGGCCCGTCGCTCTGCGTTCCGTTCGTTCCGGGCGCGCTGGTCGTCTCGCTGGACTGCTACTCGCTGCATGGTTCCTTCACTCATACGCTCGGGGTTCCTGCGGTCGGATCGGGTCCGAGGGGCCACGGTACGCGGTGAGGAAGCTGTGCGGTTTTGGTTCGCGCGCTTCGCGGGCGCGGTGCGCGGGGCGTGCTGGGGGCGTCAGCCGTTGAGGGCTTCGGCCAGTTGCGCGGCCAGTTTCTGCGCCCTGTCCTGCATTTCCTTGCTGTCCGGGACCGTTCCGGTGGCCATCGGCTGCTCCTCGTACTCGATGGTCACCACGACGTTGGACGTGCGGAACACCACAGTGACGGTCCGCTGTTCGGCCGTCGAACCGGAGCCGCTGAGCTGGTCGTCGAGGTAGGCCTGGTCGCCGAGGTCGGTGAGGACACGGGGCTGGAGGTCGGCCGAGGCGGTGGACGCGGAGGCGGACGCCGAGGTGGCGCCCGCGGGGTCGACGGAGGCGGCGGAAGAGGGCGAGGCGGAGGCGGAAGGGGCGGACGAGGAGGGGGCGGACGAGGAGGGGGCGGGGGACGCGGACGTCGAGCCGGACGGGGACTCCGACTCCGTCGCGGTCGGGGGCGCCGACTCGGGGATGTCGGCCGCCGTCTCCCGTTGCGTGTAGATGGTCTGCGCCTCGTTGTCGTCGCTGACGGCGTTGTCGTACGACACCACGCGCTCGAAGTCGACGGACAGCCGGTCCGTGGCGTCGGCGGACTCGACCTTCCAACGGCAGCCGACCTTGCGGTCCGTGTCGTAGGTGAGGGTGGCGTCGCCCTGGTACGCCTTGTCGCGCTGGTCCGCGTCGGCGATCTGGGCGATGCCGGGGAGCAGCGAGTCCAGGGTGTCGTGGCTGACCGCGCCGCAGGGCTCGGGGAGGGTGCGGTACTTGCCCGGCTGGGCGGCGACGGTGGAGGTGCCCGTGTCCGCGTTCTTGTCGGTGGTGTCGTCCCCGCCGCTGGAACCGCTCGTGCAGCCGGCCAGCAGAGCCGCGAGAAGGGCGGCGGTGCCGGTTACGTACGCCTTCCGCTGCACGGTCAGGCTCCTTTCCGTTCACTGGGTCGCTCGGTCCTGCACCAGTGTCCCCACCGGTTAATCGCTTGCCGCAGTGGGGCGGCCCCTGAAGACAATGTGTATCGCACGCACTGCCGTGAACGCCGGTCCCTTGTCCGATTTCAGCGACCTAGGCGATGCATTTGCGTTTCAAGTCATTTATTCGTTCTGTTCTTTTTGTTGTGCTGTTCGCGGGGGAATGAGGAAGTCATGACGTACGTGGAGATGCCGGGCGCGAAGGTGCCGATCCGGATGTGGACCGACCCGGCGGCCGTCGAGGAGGTCGCGCTCCAGCAGCTGCGCAACGTCGCGACCCTGCCGTGGATCGAGGGCCTCGCGGTGATGCCGGACGTCCACTACGGGAAGGGTGCGACGGTCGGGTCGGTCATCGCGATGCGCGGGGCGGTGTGCCCGGCGGCGGTCGGTGTCGACATCGGCTGCGGCATGTCGGCGGTGCGCACGTCCCTCACGGCGAACGACCTGCCGGGCGACCTGTCCCGGCTGCGCTCGAAGATCGAGCAGGCGATTCCGGTGGGCCGGGGGATGCACGCGGATCCGGTGGAACCGGGGGACTTCCACGGACTGGCGACGACCGGGTGGGGGGAGTTCTGGGGGCGGTTCGACGGGGTGGCGGACGCGGTCAAGTTCCGTGCGGAGCGGGCGCATCAGCAGATGGGGACGCTTGGTTCGGGAAATCATTTCATAGAGATTTGTACCGATATGACCGGTTCTGTGTGGCTCATGCTGCACTCCGGTTCGCGCAACATCGGCAAGGAACTCGCCGAGCACCACATCGGTGTGGCCCAGAAGCTTCCGCACAACCAGGGCCTGGTCGACCGCGACCTCGCCGTCTTCGTCGCGGACACCCCGCAGATGGCGGCGTACGAGCACGACCTCTACTGGGCTCAGGAATACGCGAAGTACAACCGGTCGATCATGATGGCCCTCCTCAAGGACGTGATCCGCAAGGAGTTCAAGAAGGCCAGGGTCACCTTCGAACCCGAGGTGAGCTGCCATCACAACTACGTGAGCCGCGAGCGGTACGAAGGTGTGGACCTGCTCGTGACCCGTAAGGGAGCGATCCGGGCCGGATCCGGCGAGTACGGGATCATCCCGGGCTCGATGGGCACGGGTTCGTACATCGTGAAGGGCCTCGGGAACGAGCTGTCCTTCAACTCCGCCTCGCACGGGGCCGGTCGGCGCATGAGCCGGAACGCGGCCAAGCGGCGCTTCTCGACGAGGGACCTGGAGGAGCAGACCCGGGGTGTGGAGTGCCGTAAGGACTCCGGCGTCGTGGACGAGATCCCGGGTGCCTACAAGTCGATCGACCAGGTCATCGACCAGCAGCGGGACCTGGTGGAGGTCGTGGCCAAGCTCAAGCAGGTCGTCTGCGTGAAGGGCTGATCGCGCGGCCCGTCACTTCGCGTGGCGGACCGCGTAGATCATGACGAACGCGATGAAGTGGATGCCGAAGAGGAAGTAGGCCAGGAAGTACCAGACCTGGCGTTCGTCCTTGGTCTCCTGGGCCAGGCGGGCCTGTTCCAGGGACTTCTCCAGGGACGTCGCGGGGTCCTCCTCCGGGGGCGTTGCTTCCGGGGTCACAGCTCTCGGTGGACCTTGGTGTTCGAGGCCTGCGCGCGGGGGCGCAGGACCAGCAGGTCCACGTTGACGTGGCTCGGCCGGGTCACCGTCCAGGCGATGGTGTCGGCCACGTCGTCCGCCGTCAGGGGCTCGGCGACGCCCTGGTAGACCTTCGCCGCCTTCTCCGCGTCGCCGCCGAAGCGGGTCAGCGCGAACTCGTCCGTCTTGACCATGCCCGGTGCGATCTCGATGACCCGGACCGGCTTGCCGACGATCTCCAGGCGGAGCGTCTCCGCGAGGACGTGGGCGCCGTGCTTGGCGGCGACGTAGCCGCCGCCGCCCTCGTAGGTGCCGTGGCCCGCGGTGGAGGAGACGATCACCACCGTGCCGTCGCCGCTCGCCTCCAGCTTGGGGAGCAGGGCCTGGGTGACGTTGAGGGTGCCGATGACGTTCGTCTCGTACATCGTGCGCCAGTCGGCCGGGTCGCCGGTGGCCACCGGGTCGGCGCCGAGGGCGCCGCCGGCGTTGTTCACGAGGACGGCGATCGACGTGAACGCGGTGGCGAACTCGTCCACGGCGGCGCGGTCCGTCACGTCCAGGGGGTAGGCCGTGGCCTCGTGCCCCGCCTCCGTGAGCTCCTTGGCCAGGGCCTCGATGCGGTCCTCGCGGCGGGCGGTGAGGACGACGCGGTAGCCGGCGGCGGCGAGGCTGCGGGCGGTCGCGGCGCCGATTCCGCTGCTCGCGCCGGTGACTACCGCGATGCGGGACGGGGCCATGGGGTCTCCTCGGCGGGATGAGTCAGGTAGGCGGCTTGCTCAGAAGAGTCTAGGCGCCGTGGTTTGCGGGGAATCGGGCGGCTGCGCGCTGGTGGGGGCCGTTCGCGCAGTTCCTCCCCCAGCCTTCGGCCGGGGGTACCCCCAGCGCCCCTGAAGGGGCGCTCACCCGACGTCAGTTTCTCGGGGCCCACATGATGACCGCCATCCCGGCCAGGCAGATCGCCGCTCCCGTGATGTCCCAGCGGTCCGGGCGGTAGCCGTCCGCCGCCATGCCCCACAGGATCGAGCCCGCGACGAAGATTCCCCCGTACGCCGCCAGGATGCGGCCGAAGTGGGCGTCCGGCTGGAAGGTGGCGACGAAGCCGTAGGCGCCCAGGGAGAGGATGCCGCCGGCGATCCAGAGCCAGCCGCGGTGTTCCCGCACGCCCTGCCAGACCAGCCAGGCGCCGCCGATCTCGAAGACGGCGGCGACGACGAACAGGGCGGCGGAGCGGAGGATCAGCATGACGGCAGCCTGCCACTTCGCGGCCGTGTCACCTGATGGAGGGCGCCTGTGGCGGGGGCCGGGTGGCATACATCCGTACGAATGCCGGAGACGGACCGGGTGGCACGGACGGATGGGACGGGTGGCATGGGCGGCACGGGTGGCAGGGGAGTGCGTCGGTGGGGGCTCGCGGTGGCTGTGGGGGCGCTGGTGCTGGGGGGCGGGGGGAGCGCCTGGGCCGGGGACGCCGATCTGGAGGTGCACGGGTCGGTGGTGCTGCGCGGGGACCTGGCGGAGGTCCGGGTGACCCCGCACGACCACGGGCCGGACGCCGTGACCGGCGCCAGTGTGCGGCTGAGCTGGTCGGCACCGCTGGCGGACGACCAGCGGCTGCCGGACCGGTGCGCGCGCACCGGTGACCGGGAGGTGGTGTGCGGTACCGGTCCGCTGGCCGTGGAGGTGCCGGGCGAGCAACTGGTGGTTCCGGTGTGGCTGCGGGAGCGGCCGGCGGAGGTGCTGCTGGAGGTGGACATGGTGTGGGGCGGTGGTGCCGTGGACCATGACCGTACGAACGACAGGCAGCGGGTGCTGGTGCTGGCGACCGGTGATCCGTACGCCTTCTGAGGGGTGGTGGCAGAGGGGCGACGGCGGGGGGAATAGGCGGTGGGGGTGTCTCGTTCTCCGGGTATAGTTGAATCGTAAACAACCTGGAGGGTGAGCGAGCATGCAGTTCGGGATCTTCACGGTCGGCGACGTCACGCCGGACCCCACCACGGGACGGGCGCCGACCGAGCGGGAGCGCATCAAGGCGATGGTCGCGATCGCGCTGAAGGCCGAGGAGGTCGGCCTGGACGTGTTCGCGACGGGTGAGCACCACAACCCGCCGTTCGTACCGTCGTCGCCGACCACCATGCTCGGTTACGTCGCCGCGCAGACGGAGAAGCTGATCCTCTCCACCTCCACCACCCTCATCACCACCAACGACCCGGTGAAGATCGCCGAGGACTTCGCGATGCTCCAGCACCTGGCCGACGGCCGGGTGGACCTGATGATGGGCCGCGGCAACACCGGGCCGGTCTACCCCTGGTTCGGGCAGGACATCCGCGAGGGCATCAACCTCGCCATCGAGAACTACGCCCTGCTGCGCCGGCTCTGGCGCGAGGACGTCGTCGACTGGGAGGGCAAGTTCCGCACGCCGTTGCAGGGCTTCACCTCCACCCCGCGGCCGATGGACGACGTGCCGCCGTTCGTCTGGCACGGCTCGATCCGCTCGCCCGAGATAGCCGAGCAGGCCGCGTACTACGGCGACGGCTTCTTCCACAACAACATCTTCTGGCCCGCCGACCACACCAAGCGGATGGTCGAGTTCTACCGGAAGCGGTACGCGCACTACGGACACGGCACACCCGAGCAGGCCATCGTCGGCCTCGGCGGTCAGGTGTTCATGCGGAAGAACTCGCAGGACGCGGTGCGCGAGTTCCGGCCGTACTTCGACAACGCGCCGGTCTACGGCCACGGGCCCTCCCTGGAGGACTTCACCGACCAGACCCCGCTGACGGTGGGCTCGCCGCAGCAGGTGATCGAGAAGACGCTGGGCTTCCGCGAGTACGCGGGCGACTACCAGCGCCAGCTGTTCCTGATGGACCACGCGGGACTGCCGCTGAAGACGGTCCTGGAGCAGCTCGACATGCTCGGCGAGGAGGTCGTCCCGGTCCTGCGCGAGGAGTTCGCGAAGGGCCGCCCGGCGGACGTCCCCGAGGCGCCCACCCACGCGTCGCTCGTCGCGGCCGCTGCCGCCACTGCCGCCACGGCGGTCGCGGAGAAGGAGGAGGTCCAGGCATGAAGCTCGTCGTCGTCTCGGCGGGGCTGAGCGTGCCCTCGTCCACCCGGCTGCTGGCCGACCGGCTGGCCGCCGCGGTGGGCCGGGCCCCGGCCGGCGCCGGAGTGGACATCGAGGTCGTGGAGCTGCGCGACCTCGCGGTGGAGATCGCGCACAACTTCACCAACGGGTTCCCGGGGCGGAAGCTGGCGGCCGCCCTGGAGGCGGTGACCGAGGCGGACGGCCTGATCGCCGTGACCCCGGTGTTCACGGCGTCGTACAGCGGGCTGTTCAAGTCGTTCTTCGACGTGCTCGACAAGGAGGCGCTGGTCGGCAAGCCGGTGCTGATCGCGGCGACCGGGGGCACGGCCCGGCACTCGCTGGTCCTGGAGCACGCGCTGCGGCCGATGTTCGCCTACCTGCGGGCCGTGGTCGTACCGACGGGTGTCTACGCGGCGTCCGAGGACTGGGGCGCGCAGGGCCTGGAGGGCCGGGTCGAGCGGGCGGCGGGGGAGCTGGCGGCGCTGATGTCCGGGCTGTCGGGGGTCGCGCCCCGCAAGCCGGACGCCGACCTGCCGGTGGTGCCGTTCGCCGAGCAGCTGGCGAGGCTGGCCGCCGGCTGAGGGGGACCGGGGGTGCGGGGGACCGGGCGACCGGCCCCCACTCACCCGAATCGGAAACTCGACGCAGGTTCCGTTGTGACGGTGAGAGGCAGGTAAAAAGGGTGATCGTAGACCCGCTCACCCCGGCCAACCACCGGCGGCCTTGGCAGACTGGGGACGTGCCCCAGACTGTGCTGCTCGCCGAAGACGACCGCGCCATCCGCCACGCCCTGGAGCGTGCCCTCACCCTGGAGGGTTACGAGGTGACCGCGGTCGCGGACGGCGTGGAAGCCTTGGCGCACGCCCACCGCACCCACCCCGACGTCCTCCTCCTCGACGTGATGATGCCCGGCATCGACGGCCTCCAGGTCTGCCGGGTCCTGCGCGCGGAGGGCGACCGCACCCCGATCCTCATGCTGACCGCGCTGGTCGAGACCGCCGACCGGATCGCGGGCCTGGACGCCGGCGCCGACGACTACGTGGTCAAGCCCTTCGACGTCGAGGAGGTCTTCGCCCGGCTGCGCGCGCTGCTGCGCCGCACCTCCCCGGTGCCGGCCGGCGGTGGCGGGGGTGGCGGGGTGTCCGTCGGCGCCGACTCCGGGCGCGAGCCGCAGATCTCCGACCGGCAGATCGAGGCGGCCGGCCTGCGGATGGACCTCCAGGCCCGCCGGGCCTGGCGCGGCCGCCGCGAGCTGGAGCTGACCCGCACCGAGTTCGAACTCCTCGAACTGCTCGCCCGCAACGCCGGGATCGTCCTCGACCACTCCACGATCTACGACCGCATCTGGGGCTACGACTTCGGCCCCGGCTCCAAGAACCTCGCCGTCTACGTCGGCTACCTGCGCCGCAAGCTCGACGAGCCCGGTGCCCCGCAGCTGATCCACACCGTGCGGGGCGTGGGTTACGTGCTGCGGGAGGACTGAGTGGGCCGCCTCGGGCGGCCGGAGCGGATCGGACGGATGCTGGCCCGCCGTCGGCCGGGACTCGTCTCCCTGCGCACCACCTTCGTCGTCTCCTTCGCGGCGGTCACCGCGGCCGTCACGATCGTCGTCGGCATCCTGTCGTACAACGCCGCCGCCCGGCTGGTCCGCGTCGACCAGCAGTCGGTGTTCACGCAGGTCGTCTCCGACGTCCAGGGCGAGGTCAAGCAGCACCGGATGATGCCGGACGACTTCTCCTCCTCCCGGCCCGGACACGACCTGGTCCGGCCGGCCCGCACCGACGTCCAGGTGCTCGGCGCGCAGGGCGAGATCGTCGACCACGGCAGCCCGGTGCTGCCGGTCACCGCCCGGGACCGGGCCGCGGCCACCGCCAGGGCCGCCGGGAAGACGGTCGAGCACAAGGACGTCCGGGTCGGTGAGGACCTGTTCCGGATCGCCACGGTCGCGCTCGGCGACGGGCGGGGTGCGGTCCAGGTGGCGCAGGAGTTCAGCGACACCGAGGACCTGCTGCGGGCGCTCCAGCAGCGGACGCTGGCGCTGATGGCGGCGGTCGTGGTCGCCGCCGGGCTGATCGGCTGGTGGCTGGCCCGGCGGATCACCCGCCGGCTGGTGATCCTCACCTCGGCCGCGGAGGACGTGGCCCGCACCCGGCAGCTCGGCATCCAGGTGCCGGTGACCGGTCTGGACGAGGTGGGGCGGCTGGGCCGCGCCTTCGACCGGATGCTGGGCCGGCTCGCCCAGTCCGAGGAGGACCAGCGGCGGCTGGTCCAGGACGCCGGGCACGAACTCCGCACGCCCCTGACCTCCCTGCGTACGAACATCTCCCTGCTCCGCCGTATCGACGAACTCCCGCCCGCCACCCGTGACGAACTCGTCGCCGACCTGGGCCAGGAGGCGCGTGAGCTGACGGACCTGGTCAACGAGCTGGTCGACCTGGCGGCCGGGCAGTCGGACACGGAGCCGCCGCAGCACGTGGACCTCGTCGACATCGCGGAGGAGGTGGCCGTGCTGGCCAGGCGCCGTACCGGCCGGGAGATCCTGCTCCGCTTCAGCGGGGACACGACCACCGACGGCCGCCCCGGCATGCTGCAACGGGCCATGTCCAACCTGGTGGAGAACGCGGCCAAGTTCGACCGGGACGGCAAGGCCCCCATCGAGCTCAGGATCACCGGCCCCGCCCGGCCCGGCGCGGTCCGCGTGGAGGTCCTGGACCGCGGCCCCGGCATCGCCGAGGGCGACCTGATCCGCATCTTCGACCGCTTCTACCGCGCCGCCGACGCCCGCTCCCTGCCCGGCTCCGGCCTCGGCCTCTCCATCGTCCGCGAGGTGGCCATGGCCCACGGCGGAGCCCCCTTCGCCGCCCGCCGGGAGGGCGGCGGCGCGGTGATCGGGTTCACGGTGGGCGGAGGATTCCCGGGCGGCACACCCCGCGTCTGACCGGCTCGGCAGGAACCGCAGGCAGGCAGGAGATGAACCCGGACGCCGTCCGGGACCTGCTTGACGCGGACGACGCGGACGACGCGGACGAGGACGCCTACGACACCTACACCGGCGGCTCGCCGAAGTCCTGGAGGCGATGCGGGCCTGGGACGTGCCGTCGGTGCTGGTGCGGCGGGCGTCGGCGCACCCCTCGGCGGATGTGCGGGAGGTGGCCGACGACTTCCTTGCGGTCTTCAGCACGGTCTTCAGCGAGGTGGCAGCGGCCTTCCGCCGGGCCCTCGGCCATGGCCCGGCCTTCCGCCCGCGGGGCGA